>CAZYXQ010000005.1:0-23763 GCA_964651235.1 uncultured Gammaproteobacteria bacterium | reverse complement strand
TTTTGCTGTTTGGTGGTATTTCCATTTCTCCGCACAAATACATCTTTTCTACCCCGATAGCATCAGCCAGGCGGAATAACCCACCTGTATTATAGGTATCATATACATTCTCCAATATGAAGTAAACGGGATGTTTTTTGAGGTCTTTAAGCTGATTTTGTACTAGATTTTCATCTACGATACGCAGTTCTTTTGCGTTTAGTTTCATAGAGTATTATATCTCAAATCTTAGATTTCAAATGTCAAATTTACATCTAAAATATCAAATATTGTATTACCAGTTACGTTTTGAGATTTGAATTTTGAGCTTTTTAACTTATTATTTATATCCTATAGTTGACAAATGAAATGCCTTATAGTATAATACCAGTATGAAAAGAATATTTTTTCTTTTAACCCTCTCTGCCTTGTTCGTATTAGCTCAGGCTAACACAGTGTTAGCCGATTACAGTCAATATGGCCAATATGGCCAACCGGCACCGGTTAAAACTATTCTGGTCGATAAGTTTGTCGGTAAAGTGACCGGATCAGCCACAAAAGGTGGAGTTATCAATATGGAATACGTAGATAACTTAACTCCTGCTGATGCCCGTTTTAAGCCTGGAAACCAAGTTAGCTTTAAAATCAAGGTAAAAAATACCTCAACTGAGACTCTTACTGATGTTACAGTAAAAGATTATGTTCCAGCCTATCTTGAACCTATGGAAGGACCTGGAATATATGATCCTGCCACACGTATTATTACCTGGAAAGCTGGCGATTTGGCTGCAAATGAAGAAAAAGTCTATTACTTAACTATGCAGCTTTTCCCACAAAACAAATTACCTGCTGATAAAGGACTGTTCTGTCTTGTGAACAAAGCTCAAGGATATAGCGGAAACGTGGCTGATGACGATGCTGCACAGTTTTGTGTAGAAAAAGAGGTTGTAGGAGTAAAAGCTGCTCCTAAAGCCGGTCCTGAGGCTGGAATACTCCTTATAGGAGCTCAGGGAATTGTCGCTGGAATCGGTTACGGACTTAAGAAAATGACTGAAAATAAGTAACTCGTACGAAAACTAATATTTATTAAAAACGGAGGCTAACAGCCTCCGTTTTTTTGTTCACCTCCGAAGTGAGATCTGACCTATCTAACAATCTGAATCACTATATTAAAAAACTGTTTCCCTCATTAAAATATTTCAATCATCTCTTGAAAACAGGATAAAATCAAGTATCATAAGCTTATGAAAGGCCAAAAAAAAGAGGCTGAGATCAAACCCAATCTTCCAAAAGCCCTTGAACCAGCCGTGGCTCAGGCTGAAAAAGATGTTAAATCACTCCTTGAACAGCTTCACCAACGACTTGAGTCCCCCACCGAACAAGCTGTAGATGCTACGGCAAAACTCACCACAGCACAAGAACTAAAAGAACTCTTGAAGAATACATCAAAAGAACAAGCAAAAATAGCCCTAAATGGCATCGAAAACCTTGTTCTTGGTGGAATTGCACTTGTCCCGCTATTAGGTGAGCTTGAAGGCGGTACAGTTGCAGCGGCAGAGCTTGTGGATGCTGCCGTACTTGAGGGTGCAACTGCAGCTCAGGCCGCAGCACTAGCGAAAGGCGCCACGGTTACGGCAGCAGGTGAAGTAGCTTACCCTCTCACCAAAATACTCGGGATGGAAGGTGCAAAAAGGCTAACTAAAGTATTAAAAGCTATTGATCCGTTTCCTGATGTGCCCGTCGTCGTCACGTTAGCCTCAGGCGGTGCGGAGCTTATGGGTGTACATGGCGCAGCTGCAATCCCTTCTGCGGTCCAGCTCCTCATTGACCAGTATAAATCCGTACGCCTTTCAGCTCATGCTGCAAAAGAGGCTGGTCGAATAATCCTCACAAGCCCTGAAATGCAACGTGCTAAGGATTTCGGAAATTCAGTCTACGGAGCAATTAAAGAACGCTTACAAATTGCCCATAACCCCCGCATGGCCCAGGCAGCGGCTGTATTCGCATAACTATGGATAAAAAACTAGCCTTGATTACCCTGCTTGAAAACAGCTTTATCGTGCCTGACAAGGCAAAAATAAACATAATGAAAAAACTTGATAACCTTACATCCAATCAAATTGATTCACTCGGTAAACTCCTTGCTTTAGAACGTGAAATGCTTATAAAAGACCAACAAACGATCCTCAAGCGCACCAAATTGCTTTTAGATACGCTTGAACTCATAACAAAATAACTAGTTGTTTGTAATTTGTTATTTGAATTTTGCAATTTTCTCTTCTATATGACTAAACCCGAACCTACCGAATCACTTGATTCACTTCTCAGTGAAGCAGAACAGGAAGTAAAACAAGTTGAATCAGCCTCAAATCAGGCAGATCAGGCTATCTTACGTGAAATTGAAACTATTGAAGGTACGAATACAAGAAATCAGCTTGAACTCCAGCGCGATGTACTCAATGAAGAACTTGATCTTACCCGTAAACTTGAATCTGAGCTTTGGAACGGAGCACATATCGCCTGTCTGCCCTTTTTCTATGAAACCTATACTATCCAAGCACAAATTGAAACGAAACTCCAGGATACGTACAATCAGGCAACAATCGCAGCGTGTTCACGCTTTAAAGCCCTTGGAAAAAATGGGTTAGCCATGGTTTCACCTATCATAGACTTTATCCGGAACTATGCTTCATACACAAAAAAGGACCGATCTGATCTTGATACTGAGGTCCAAAAACGTATCCTTACCTGGCTTCGGGAAGATATCATGCCTGAAGCACGACCCAAACCTGTCCTCACTCGCTCTCTTGAACAGATCGTCACAGATATTACTGAAGCTGAACAGGTATTTATGCGCAACACCCCTGAGGCAGTCTATATGGAGGGTGAATTACAGATAGCTGCAGTCAAGGCTATTCGTACTTCACAGTTTCTTCCATCTTTGGTTAAAATCCGACTTCTTCAGGCTCTCCATACATTATCTGCATCTGAGATACGGGATATTGGTAATTTTCTGCTCTGGGAAACTCGCAAGAGCAGTCATCATCAGAATATGCTTCTTTATACCTTGCTCCAACTTTTCAAATCTCTTAATAAGAGCCTCATTTAAATCAGATCTCACTTCGGAGGTGTACTTTCAGGCTTATCCAAATCCATTAAGTAAAGCGGTTGACCCATAACAGATACTCCTTCTAAAGGATTCATTTCCACTGTATGTAATCTTCTTTCTGATTCTGGAAATCCGATTGATTGATCTCCTACAGCCAAAGCAGGTTGAAAAAAACGCCGAGAAAATGTATCGTATAAGAGTAATACATCATATCCATTTACTGTGTAACCAAACGCCTTTAATCTTCCTTTGTCTTGTTCTCCGAATAAGCCAACCATATGTCCTAAATCCTCTCGAGTCGGCTGATATGTATGAAGTCTCGTAAGTACTGACCCCTTTTGTTTTCCTTCACTTGTATATACCTGTTTTAGCACATCTCCATACATTAATTCAACAAATGAACCTGCTTCCTGGATGTTGGCCTCATACCACAAATCCATTAGTTCAACAATCGGTTGTTCATCAGTAAACGAGGGAGGAGTACCTACAATACTCTCAACTTTTGATCCAATTGTCTTTCCTATCCCTTTATTTTCACGAAACATCTGTGCGTCAGGTAGATCAGGCGTAAAATGTGAGGTTACAAATGTTTCTAACGTAATAAGATCTGTTCTTGCCCGATCAGTTGAAACAGTGTTAGTAAATTGCGGCATAAATAACCGCCTTGATAATAAGTCCCAATACAATGATGAGGGTAAACCCAAATGTTCTGTTAATTTTTGAAGTCTATATGAATCTCGCTCGCTCAGCTTTTCAAGAAAGTCCAATTTAGCAATTTCTGTTTCGATCAATCTGCTTCTCTCCTGCGGACTGAGCGGAATCGGTTTCATTTTTAAATGTATTCTACCGATTATAGTCTGTGCGGCTGAATCTATTTCTGTTTGCTCTACCGATTCACCAAATCTTGAAGCAAGACTTGTTCTTATTTCTTGGGGTAACGCAAGGAGAATATCTTCTTCAGGTACACCCTCAAGTCGTGCATTAATTTCACTCGCAAGTTCAACACGGTCAAATATAACTGGTTTATCCGGCAAATGCATATAATCTCTTCGTATCCTCCGTGAGAGTTCATATCTACACTGACTGCTAAATGTATCAAACCATGTATCGTACCGGATCACAAAATCATTGCTTTCACTCATGGATGCCTGTTTTTTATGCATAAAATCAAGCAGTGTCCGCAATAATTTTTCTGGATCATCTTTAACTCTTTCTACATATTCTTCCTTTTGTTGTCGGCTTTCTCCATAATCTCCAAGATGCAGTTTGTGTTTACCTGACATCTCCTCATATAAAGTTGTATACTCAGAAAGCCCCTCCTTACTCATAATCCAATAGAACCGCTCTTGACCGGAAATATCAGATAACCGTCTTCTCCCGATTGCCTGAACCAGTTGTTGTTCTGACTCCGGCATTCCAAGTAGCGCAACCCTAAGATCGGGAAATGTACCATCTGCATGTGCAATATTTATACCCGTTCCTGCGGATCCTGATGAAACAACCATCCGTATTGTCCCATCAGCCAATGCGCGTGTAACCCGATCGAGTTCTTTTTTGTACGCTTGTTCTTCAACCAGATTACCTGTCGGTTTTGGAGGAAGCAGGTAAACAGAATCCTTTCCAAATCGTCTTACAGCCTCTTCATACGCCATTTTTGTACTGTCTAATCCGTTAAAATCTATAAGAAGCGTGGGTTTTTCAGGTTGATGTTGTATATCGGCAAGTTTATCGAGCATTGCTTTTTGCGAATCGGCAACGGTCTCAACCATCTGCGGACGCGGTACTCTTTTGACTTCAGGAGGCGTGACGAGTCTTGCTTTTCGAAATGTATGCGCTTCCAAAAAGTTGGCAAAAGCTCCTTTTTTGATTTTTCCGGTTAAGGGATCCGGATACAGGAGCGTTCCTGAAAAACAAGTAATCCTGTCTGCTACCGCATTGACAAACGAAGGAAAACGCACTGTTTTATTGGCCTGACCTTTGGTAACAACTTCAAACTTACCGACAATCGCTGTCGCGGCAAGCTGTACCTCAGGATCATATTTATGTTCACTCAACAGTTCATCAATATATGCATCCCGTACTACGATATTTCCGTTACTTCCAATCGTAAACATTTTCTCACGCTCATGCATCATTTGGCCTATTTGATTTCCGATAGCTGCAGCATACCCTTTTGTTTCCTGTTCTCTTTGAGGGTCCCCCAATCCAAACTCACTGCAAAACCCATCTGCCATTTTCAAAAGAAATTCTTGAAGTATTTTTGGTTGATCTGAAGTTATGTCTATTCCTCTTTGAGCTGCCATCAAATCAACCCCCTTCATAAATGCCTCTGTCCATGAATTCGATACAACCCCATCACGAATATCGTTTCGAATCTGCCCGAGATCTATTCGTTCAAGTTTTTTCGATCCTTCATCGGTAAGGTAGTGGGAACCTAAGGCGGGTTCCATATCAGTAGGCTGTATCTGCTGGCCAACCATATAATACATAAGCCAGTCATGTGTGGCCTGCCGAACTGCCTGTGGCGACTTATAAACTGTTTCATTTATATTTTGATATGGAGTATTTCTGTCAAATGCAGTATGAGCCTCATCCATAAATATTTTCGGACATTCACGCCTAAATGCATCCTTATCCTCCATATATTGAAATACCAGATCTTTTTCTGACGCAAACAGAATACGAGGCGTAAGTGGTTGATCTTTATGTACAGGGCGCTTCCGAAGTGTCTCTTGGGTTTGTGAATTCTCCGGGGCAAGCATCTGTTCCCAATGGGAATTTTTGAGTTCCTGTACCAGCTTTTCGGAATAAGACCCCTCAACAATTGCTTCCCGCTCCATTTGTGTTTTTAACTTTTCTTTTGTTTCGGTTTTCTTCCCGTCGTCTTCCTTTTTAGCACCATACCGCAAATCTGCATATTCAACTCCTTCACGAAAACAGGACAATCTTGATAAAGCTTCTCCAAAGCGCTGCGTGTTTCCTTTTAATTCTTCAAGAAGAGTCCAGTTTGAAGAAGAAACAATGATGTCTCTCCTGTCTGTTGTAGCAGCCTCAACTAAACTTGCAACAGGTATCACCACCGAGCTTTTGCCTTCTCCTGTACCCATATGAAGGTGGTCTCCATGCAGTGCTCGTAGTACCCCCTCAATCTGCCGTTTTTCACGAGACATATCATAATGCTCCAATGACCCCTTGTCAGCCTCAAAAAAATTCCTGTTTTGTGCAAATAAATACCCGACTAGTTTTGACTGAAGCTCATTGCGGGCAGTCTCTGATCCATACTTTTGGAATGACTCAAATGCATTTTGGATCTGACGCGTAGCTCCCGATCTATCTGAAAACCGGTACAAATCAATAAATCCGGAAATGGCATCAATTTCCCGGTACAGATCTTTCTCGGTAATATGTGTTCTCCCCCATTGTCTGGTACGCTCTATGCCTAATCTGGCCTTTTCTGAGGCTGTATGACTCAGTGAGGAAAGCTTATGCAAAAGATCCTGAGTTCTTGGCTCTTGTGGCTGTATAGGACTTATTTGAGGCTCCCCTTGTAACATACTTTCATTGTAGCAAACTATTGTATAATATATTCTATTACAAATTTATGATAGATAATTTTCCTATAGGTATAACATAAATAATAATATACTTGACAAAGTAAATATATTTGTTATACTATAGGTATTAGTATTTTTTTTAATTCACTATGAGTAAATTAGAATCAGTAGTATCTTCAAAAGCTTTTAAATTAGGTGCTCCTGCAGCAACACTTGCCGGAACACAACTTGCATGTAAAGCAGCTGATAACTTAAGAGGTGGATCACCAGCAGCATTACCAGCAGCTGGCACTGAAACGCCAACTCCTACTGCGTCTGCAATGGCACAAGAACCAACATCAACCATTCATCCGATCGGTGCAGCATTTACACAAGTACCTTCTGAAACACCAACTGAATCACCAACACCGACATTAAGTGTTCCTGAACAAGTAGCAACACAGGTTGCAGCAACTTTAGGTGCAGCAGCCTCACCAACACCTGACGCCACACCGACATTAAGTGTTCCTGAACAAGTAGCAACACAGGTTGCAGCAACTTTAGGTGCAGCAGCCTCACCAACACCTGACGCATCACCAACCGCAATGCCACCAACCGCAACACCTGATGCTTCACCAACTGCAATGCCTGCAACCGCAACACCTAACTTATTGTCAACACCCGGTGCCCCAGCTATATTTGGCGCACCAACTCCAGGAGCAAATCCTCCCGGACTTGAATCAGCAAAAATACTCATGGATGCAGCACACAATATTGCAGGAAAAACACGAATGGACGCTCAAACAATCTATAATCAGATGATTGAGATGTTTAACGGACTTCCTCTTATGCCTAATCTTGCAGGGGCACGTGAAGGACTTATGCCTGCAAACCCAGTAACACTTACCACACCGAACCAAGCTTTTACAACAGAAGCTCCAGCCGGTGGTTGGACATGGGTCTCAACATCATATGCGGATGTCACAGTCGACGGAAAAACATTTAATTTCCCATGGAAACAAGACGACAACAGACTTATTTTCGTCATGGGAGGCACAGGTAACGCAGATGTTACTATTGATAAATTCCCGACAGGACATGCAGTCACCAGTAACGCAACACCTGAACAATATCATTTAGATAGATACAACTATTCACAACAAAGCGTATCACCTGAATGGTTTGCGGATCAGGTAACGCAATCAGTACTTGGTGGGTCAAATCAGGGAATCGGTACAGAAAAAACAGTAACCGCATCATTTATTGACGCAAAAACCGGTACAGTGACTGAATTTATCTATGATGTCCAAACAAAACAGTGGACAAAAGATGGAGCAGTCGTACCTGGTGGAGTCTTTTCTGCAACACCAGAAACTGTAACTCCTATCGTAAGAACTGAAACCGAAGCAAAAACAGATGCAGCTAAAAACCTTGCAACAGTATACGGAATTACGGAAGCTGAAGCCACCGCGCTTTTTGAAAAAATCTATACTTCCCTTCCTGCAAACATGCCTTTTATGGCAAACCCTGTTGAAGGATTATTCCCTCATCCAAGCCAAGGTAAAAACCTTATGGCTCCTGAAAGCAAAAATCCAGCAAAACCAAGTGAGATCATCAATGTAGCTGAACACGGATTTGCGGCTTATTCAGGCGGATGGTTCTTTGGTATCATAGACGGAAAATATGATCTTAAACTCCCCTCAGAACAGGGTGTTGCTTATAACGTCTATTTTATAGGAAAAGAAAGTGATCAAAGCCCTGCAGACCTTAACACAAATGTCGGAGCTTATGATTATTTACCGAAATACAACTATGTAACCGGTGCATCACCAAATAAAGGTCAAGAAGGTCAGTTTGCTGACCGCAAAGTACTTGATCCTGTCTGGATCGCAGACGGAATTGCACAGGCAAAGCTAGTAAACCCAAACACAACGGTCATCAAAGACGTATTTGTTGATGTCCAGAACGGTACAGCAGTCGTATTTGCCTACGATATCGCTTCAGGAACATGGACTCAGTCAACCATAACGATGTCTGCGGTTAAATAAGAACATTTCTCATTAGTTGAAAGAATTACAAACCTCCCCCCACAGGGGAGGTTTGTTTTTTGTACAGATAATATGTGTCCGGAAGATAAAACACATTACCCGGTACATGGTATGAGGCAACTTTTTCAAAGTTAAGTGCTTTTCCCTCAAGCATAAACTGTTGAAAACGGTACATATGATCATATTCACGAATCGCCTCTTTAAGCCCTATTTGTTTCTCAGGTACTAATACATAATCAATATAATCAGTCAGATAGGTATTCATTTCTGTATCAGACCTATGCGGAGCAATAAAAGGAACAAATGAAAGTTTGATGGTTTTTTTTGCTACGGGGGAAACATCGTTATACAATGCGGGATCTAGATTATACCAATTCATGTATTCACGGTCGACTAAATTCAAAACAATGGTATCTTTATCCATACGGTTACCTGACAACCGTCCGATATCATAAAGAATTGTCCTATTGTGCCAATCCGATCTGTCAAACATAATTTTTACCGGATATTCATGGAGATACAAAAAATCCACATCACCCAATACCGGAAGTTTGACCCCAAGCCTGAATTCGGGATAAAACGGAAATCCGAAGGAAAGAATAAGATATACAAATATATAAAATAAAACCACTGTTGCACCAATATAAGTTTTTAAAAATGAAGCTCCTTTTCTTAAGCATTGATAAAGACCATATCCCATTATGATCGCAATAAATGGCGTAAGAGGCATTGTATAGCGAATATTTTTATTTGATATAACAGTAAATACAATATAGGTAAATAGAATAGTTCCTACAATGGTAAATTTTTTTCTTTTATCTGCACCCCTCATAAACAGAATAAATGCAAAAAGCAAAAAAAATACCCCCGGATACGTTATCTGATACATGAACAATAGGTTTGCATTAAACAATACATTTTCAAGACTAAGAAGGTTTTGCGGATCAGCTAACTCCCCTATCGCGGTGACTGAACTAATTTCAATAAACCGTTTTATATTTACCATATACCATGGCGCGCTTATCAAAAAGATGATTATCCCGCCGATAATCATGGTCATAAATACCTTTTTTTTGTGCACATGAGTATGAGAAAAAAATATATCCTTGAGTGTGAAAAAGAAAGGAATGAGTAAAAAAAATACAGAAGTCCATTTGGTAAGAAGCGACAAACCAACAAAGACAAAATATAATATGCTTTCCCTGGTCTTTTGAAAATGATTGGATTTTTCCTGATAATACAAAGCTCCCATAATACACACAATACTCGGGATATCCAGCATAAAATCACGCGACTGCTGATAATTTGTGAGGAAAAAACTGTAAAAAAAAGCTGCACCGAAGGCAATTTCCCTGTTTTTGAATAGCTGTTCCGTATACCGGTACAAAAAATAAATTGAGATGATGAAATAAATTGATCCCACTATCTGCAGGCTTTTATAACTATCAAGTGTTAACCAACCGACTATCATTCCAGTAAAATGAACAAACGGCGGATAGTATTCAGATATTTTTAAAAACTCCTGCAGGGAAAAGGTATACAGGTGATCAAGTATATAATGCTCCATTTTAAAACTCAGTATGGTATGAAGGGCCGCGTCCCATGTAGGAGGAACTGTATTCAAGTAAATCCAAACAAGATTTAAAAAACTATGCCAGAAAAGTAATAATACTATTGGTATTAATGAGATATTATTGCTGTGTTTGTGCATAGCAGATTCTTGTATAATAAATTATTCGCCTCCTCTATTTATGAAAAAAAAGAATACAATTCATCTCTTTTTTATCATCCTGCTCGTATGTATCGCCTCAATATTATGCTATCAAAACTACACTCCTAATACAATACTCTCGGGGTGGGATACTATCCACCCGGAGTTTAATATCCGTGAATATTTCACCCGCATAATATCAGTCTGGCAGACACATCAAGGCTTAGGAGCGCCACCTTCCCAGGCACATGCTTCAGAACTACCCCGCATGATTCTGTATGCCCTCTTTATGGTTGTGTTCCCCTCCTCTTTTGTCCGGTATGCATATATTTTTTTAACTATCATTCTTGGACCAATCGGCGTTTATTTATTCATCCAGTATCTGTTATCTAAACAAGACAAACATTTACTCATTACTTGCCTAGCCTCATTTATCGGCGCATTATTTTACCTACTCAACAATACCACACTCCAACATTACATAGTGGTACTGGAAATGTTTGCTACAAAGTTCGCTTTTTTAGGGTTTATTTTTTATTTTGCAACCAAATATCTTGATCATAAAAGAAAAACCGACCTTTTATTTTTTGTCCTTTCACTTTTTTTTGCCTCCTCAATGGCTCATACTGCAACGCTTTGGTATGTATTTTTTGCCGGTTTTGCAGTATATGTTGTGCTTTATGCGTTATTACACAGAAAGACACATCCTACAATCATTAAGCAGGCTGGATTACTTATAATCACGACGCTTCTGCTAAACCTGTACTGGATTCTTCCGAATATCTATTACTCACGTAATTATAGCTATCAGATGATCCAATCAAAGATCAACCGCCTCGGTTCTGAAGAACTATACCAGCAAAATAAATATTTCGGCGACCTCGGTAATTTTGCACTTATGAAGAATTTTCTATTTAACTGGTTCGTATCTGTTCCAACCTATGCGAATGAGGGTTTAAAAACTACTTCAACTCCCCTCATGGGGGTATGGAGCAGATATCTTGATAAACCCATTGTTTTTTTATCCTATATTTTGTTTGATTTGTTATGTATGCTCGGTATTCTTCAGTCGCTACTGCGGAAAGATAAATCATTTATGAGTCTAGCTCCTTTTACCCTGCTATCAGCCTTCTTTCTCCTTACTAATGTGCCCATTATTTCTCACATATTTGAATTGTTACGTCAAAATACATTGTTTCGTGAAGCATTCCGTTTTCCGTTTACGAAATTATCAATCTATTACGTATTTGGATTTTCTCTTTTTATTTCGTATGCAATTCACTGGATTTTTCAAAAAAGTAATATTCATACCAATGTATATAAACCGCTTGCAATAACTGGTATGTTAGCAGCGCTGATTATAATCCTATCCTTCCCCGCATTTGAGGGGAATTTCATAAGCCCAATCATCAGAGTAAAAATCCCTCAAGAGTATGATGCATTATTTTCCTGGTCAAAGACACAATCGCCACAGGGAAGAATTCTTATACTACCCTTTCAGTCGCTCTACGGATGGGTAAATTATCTTTTTGAAGATAATCAAACCGATTATGTATATCAAGGAGCAGGTTTCACCTGGTTTGGATTATTACAACCCAGTCTAAATCGTGAATTTGATCGATGGAACAGCCTGAACGAAGAAGCATATCGTGAGTTTTTCTATGCCCTTTATTCTAATAATGCACGTCTGTTTCAATCATTACTTTATAAATACAATATTACATATATCCTTATTGATAAAAATACAGTTTTACCTGGTGATACTGCTCAGGATAAAAAATTATTTTATCCTCAAACGGAAACACTTCTTTCACGTATTGAAGAAGTAACTCAAACAAACCGTTTTAGTACATCTCTCTTTTTATATTCTGTAAGACAACAGGTAGACTCTTCCCCTTTTTATATTCTTCATAATGCTCCTCATATCTGGCCTCCATATGAAATGAATTATATTGACCAGGCATACCTTGATTATGGAGACTATATTACCCCTTTGCAGAAAACACCTGAGTCTGTCATCTATCCCGGACGACAGCTTTTTAATCGTACTGAACGGTTAAACAAAGAGATGTTTTCTGCTGATGATTCAAAATACAACATTCTCATCCCCAAAAAACAGGAAGGAACAAAAATCGAGTATCCGCTTATTCAGGAAACAGAAAAAGAGATTTATGCAGATATTCTTTTTTCTACAGAAAAAGATAGTCCCCAGATTGCATTTTCTTACTTTTTACCATCAGAGGATTCCCAATCGGACAACACTCAAAATTTCAGTATCAAACCTGGAGAAGATAAATATATTGCAATAAATAACGAGCTTTTCCCAATTCCCGATCAGATGAACAATCAAACGGTGCTTGGTCAGGCAATGATTCCTACCGATACACAAAGCATTATAGAATATTATGATTTTTCCAAAGGAAAACCATTACAATTAGCATTACCTGAAGCAATTCCAGCACTGTGTTCTCCGACACAGGAAAATCAGGTTTTTGGTGTCGATCAAAGGAAAGATTCCCTTCAAATGTATGGCCAAAATGCTCAGATTTGTTCAGATATTAATCTGGACTCATTAGTTTATACGCTTCCTCAAAACGGCCTGTTGGAGTTACAGTTTACAACTCAATCCGATGCCGAACTATCTGCATGTATGTTTGACTCGACACAAAATTCCTGTGTTAATAAGAAAGATCTTTCTTACAATACAAGGCACTCTTATCTAATACCGCTATCAAAATCATCTCCTGGGACGTTATTACGTTTTATTCTTAATGCCAAAACTTCTAACAGCATGAAAACCTCTCTGATCGATCGTATCAAGATAAGTTTCATTCCTGTTAAAAAAACGGTATATTTTACCCCAACCCGACTTACTGCGGATGATTCTTCCTATATTGAACTTATTGGTAGTTATCCTGAAAATCAATTCGTTTATGATGTAGGCAAAATCGGAACCGAGAAAAATGATTGCTCCCAAACAAGCGCGCGGTTTATAGAAAAAAAAGTGAATGAAACATATGCAACATATACAGTACAAGATGGTGCAATCTGTCAAACATTTTCCTTTCAGGGAGCCTCAACGAATATCGGCCAACTACTTGCTATCACTTCACGATTTGAAGAAGGAATGCCGATGCGGATTTGTATTGAACAAAATGAAACAAAAAAGTGTCTGATTGATGACGAACTTTCCAAGTACAGCGATTTTCAAACTGATTATTTCATGATTCCTCCTTTTTATAATAATGATCCGTATTTCCTGACTGTAAAAAATATTTCAATAGGTGACACCATATCGAAAAGCCATATTGAGTCAATAAAAATGATACCGTTTCCCTATAATTATATTCAATCAATCAAAGAACTTCCGAATCCCGATATAAAGAGAATTCAGACCGGAACACGAATTACAATTCCATCGGAAGACTATTCCTTCATTTCCGATTATCGGTACCAGGTAAATACGCTTATTGAAAAAAACAGTGTTCTTGCAACAGATGTCGCATATGATAATGGTTGGGCAGCTTATGAAATCGATCCATCGTCTATCTTGCAAACATATATACCCTTCGTGTTTGGTACAAAATTGACTTCGCATGTACTTGTCAATAATTGGGCAAATGGATGGGAAATTCCACGAAATATCAATGCCGCGGTCATAATCTATCTTCCCCAATATTTACTTTGGATAGGATTGGTAATCTTTGTGATAACCATATTCGTACACCTCCGAAGTGAGATTTGACTGCTAAGATAAGCTATAATACCATTCTGCAAAAAATCCTTGTTTTTATGGCTTATGTACTAATAAAGAAATTGGATTATGCTTATGACCCAAGTTATACGAAATGTTGTGTATAGTCTATGGTCAACTTACAAAAATAGAGTTATGTTTATTGTATGCCATCACGTACTGACGTTTTTACCAATGAGTGCTATTATCATGTGTTTGACAAAACAATCGATAACCGTAAGGTATTTGATAACCAAAAAGTTTCAAAAGAATTTATAAAAACATTTCTTTATTACAGATCATGCAGAGCACATATAAGATACTCAAAATTAAAACAGATGCCTAAAGACGTCTCAACTTCTATCTTAGATGAGGTATTTTATCCTTCGTATTTTTTAGTTCATATCGTGGCTTACTGCCTTATGCCAAATCACTATCATTTTTTACTCAAGCAACAAATGACCAATGGGATTGTTACTTTCATGTCAAACAGTTTGAATTCTTTTACTCATTACTACAACAATCTAAATAAAAGAAAAGGTCCACTTTTTTTAACTCAGTTTAAATCTAAAAAAATCACATCAGACGAACAACTTATTTATGTATCAAGTTATATTCACAGAAATCCGCTTAGCTCGGGTTTAGTAGTATCACCGAAAGAATTATGTACATATCCCTATTCTTCTATGAAGGCATATATGGGAACAAATAATGAGCGAATATATACTCAACCTGTATTACTTAACTTTAATGAAGGAATAAAAAGCTACCTTAAGTACACCTCCGAAGTGAGCTTGGATTGATCGGATAAGTAAAAGAGTAATTACGAAAAATTATCTTATTAACACAGTCTAAATCATATATTTTGTAGCATATAAGCTGTAGTATACCTATCTCCGTTATAATACCCTTTTATAAAAAATATATGAGGGGTAATTATATTTATAAACGATTAGGAAAACGTATTTATGAGGAACGGATAAAAAGAGGTCTCTCACAAGAAGATCTTGCAGGAATATCTACTCTTCATAGAACACATATTGCCAGAATTGAACAAGGAAAAACTAATCCTTCTTATGGTACCTTATATCAACTCGCACGAAAATTTAAAATTCCGTTATGGAAATTGCTTAAGGGTACATAATTCTAAATTCCAAGTTTAGACTCTTAAAATAACCTAATCTCACTTCGGAGGTGTACTTATTTTTTCTTTTTCACTTCAAGTTTTTTCCATTCTTTAAGAAGTGCTTCTTTAAGTTTTTCCATATCTTTTGCTTCACGTTTTACCTCTTTTTTAAGAATTGCTACTGTTTCTGCGACTACACCTTCATATTTTTTCTTGTCTATATGCTCTATTGTTTCTTTTAATGCTGCAAGTCTCTCAACAACCTCTTTTTTGGCTTTTTTATATAGATCTCTTACCTCATCCGTCACCTCACCGAAAATCTCTTTTACTTTTGCATCAAGCTCATGTTCTTCGAGTAATTTTTCAAGCTCCTTGATTTTTTTTGCCACAAGTTTCCGATTCTCTTCACCTGTTGTCGGACTTAAAAAAAGTGCAGCTAACCCGCCAAGAACTGTACCTACCAATAATCCAATCCCAAACTTTGATTGTTTTGTATCATCTGCCATAGAAATATGAATAACTGATAATGTATATAGACTATACCATATAAAAAACTCAAATGTCAAAGCTCAAATCTCAACACCTTTAACTTGCTCCGTTTGAATGATATTACATGAGACAAATAAATCTCAAATTACAAATAAAAGATTACAGACAATATACAAATCACAAACACCAAATCGCAGACAATTTTATCCTTGTAAATTGTAATTTGTCTGGAATTTGTTATTTGTGATTTGTAATTTGAATTTATTATGAAGTCGTAGGTGTCGGGGTATTTGTCGGGGTAGGAGTATTTGTCGGGGTAGGTGTGACAGTGGGAGTCAACGTTGCAGTAGGGGTAAGGGTTGCAGTCGGAGTAAGGGTTGCAGTTGGCGCAGGTGTATTGGTTGGTACCACCTGAGTGCACGATGTAAGATTCACTTTCCCTACACAGCCTGATCTCATCCAATCCTGTGAACTACACGTCTTTCCGATTTTCTGACAAATGGTGATACAGTCTGTTGAGCCACAAACATAAGAGGCAAGGGTAGGAAGAGGAACTGGCGTACTGGTTGGTTGAGGCGGTCTTACAATCAGTGAGCTCGTCGGACGGATGATCGGACCTGTTGCCGGAGTCGGTTGCACTGAAGAACTACTACTGGCACTTGGTGTTGCTTCTCTGTTGCTTTTTTCTTCACCCATACTGTCTTTTGTCTTTGTAGTAAAGGTCCATGGAACTCCTCCATTATCATATTTCTGATCACCAATCCGAATCTGAAAATAATAAGTGGTTCCCGGTGATAACAACGTAATTTTTACTTCATGACTTTTTCCTTTTTGTGCCTCTGGAGCAAAAAAATTAAGTGCTGTTGGTGTCGTCCCATATTCAACTACCCCCTGAGTCTCCTGATCTGTGCTCCACGTAATCTGAGCCTCATTTTGCTTTACTGATACTATTGCTACATCTCTCGGTGCACTATCTGAAGCTTTCGTAAATACTCCCTGTACCAGGGTAAATCCCAAAAATACTACAACTATGGCAATCAATATTCCGATACCGTATGACACTACTTTGGGAATTTTATTTAATGAGATCGGTAACCCTTGGGGAAGTTTCATGATATGTGTCTGTTAGAGTATAAATAACTTTATTAATCCGCCAATCATAAGCAATAACAATCCGGGAACAGCAAAACGATTAATATTTTCAACAATCCCCGACTCAGGTAAAGATGCAGGAGTAGTAGGATACGTCTGCGGTGGATTTGTTGATCCGGATGGAGTTGTGGGAACAACTGCTCCAGCCCCTCCGATTGAAACAGTGAGTTTCTGGTTGGCATTACAATCAATAATATTTGTAGCGTTTACGTCATTTTTTATTATTTTAGAAGAATTACTGACTTCTGCCCGGCAATCATACGTAACACTGGTTGAACCTGTTTTTAAGGCTTTAAATGAAACTGTTGCAATAGTCCCAACGCCTGTCTTTGAATTACCAGGATCCACTATGAGTCCGGTGATTGAAACCTTTCCTGAGGTAATATTATTTGTTACAGCTGGAAACAATGTGCCTGCTGTAACTGTCTGAGCTTCAAGGTAAGATGGGTCATACACCATCCATACATCTGCCGACGTAATCTGATCAGCACCTGCGTCCACAACCACATCCACCGTAAAAACCGTATTTGCAGCCGGTGCTACAGTCGTTTTATCGAATTTTAATGAAGCTGCTTCTACAGGGCTTTGTAACAATCCAAATATATAAATACAGAAGAGGATAAATAATCCTCTCACTCCATTTTTCATACCTTTATTATTCATGACTTATCAATAAATTTCAAGTTCAAGCTGTGCAGTTTGTGGATATACTGCAAAAGCTTTGTCATCAACCATTTTATTTGTTTCTTTCCCTACTTGTTGTAATATCAGTTTATATGTGCCTGCTTGCGGAACATTGAAGTTATATTCAATTAATGGAGTATTAGTCCATACGCTTGATGAGGTGCTTTGTAGGTTTTTTATACCCGAAATTGAGATATATCCTCTGTTGTCTTGTGCAAATATTTGAAAATCGGGATTTAATGAAACTGCCTTCTGAAATGCAAATCCTGAGACAGGATACTTTAAAACTACATCATACGAAACCACTTGTTTATTTTCAGAGCCTGCAGTCAGTACAACTGTTATTGCGGAATTTTTTTCATACCTATTCCTCCCGTCTTTTGTAGCAAGTTTAAAATACCCGGCTACCGGATGAGGAATAAGGGTGGGTGTAGGAGTCTTTAAAGGAAGCGGACTCATAAGCGGAATATTCCCCTGTGTTGGAGTCGGATTATGAGTACTGATCAATCCTGTTTTTTTACCCGAACTGATTAACCATACTCCCAATATCATAAGACAAATCAGTAAAACACCTATTGTGATAATCCGTTTTTTTCCGCCTGTATGTTCCGGTTCCTGCCTCAAATCAGGAGTTACAAGTGGAGTAAATTGTGGTCTTGAAGGTTCCATTATTCTTCATCATACTTAATTGATAACGAGGCGAGCACAAGTGAAAAATCCTGACCATCGATCACACCGTCATAATTCAAATCACCGATTGCCAGTTCACCGGGAACAGTGCTTTGTATATGTTGACGCACGTATCCTACATCATAAGAATCAATAATCCCGTTTTGCGTACCGTTTTCAGGCAGGTCGCCTACCAACATGATGATTTTTGAAAAATCAACACTGTTATCTCCACCTTTTAGATTAATCTTTCCTTCACTACACCGGTATGTTCCGCCCGATCCTTCAGCAGGTGAAGTGTCACACACCTTTTTCTGTAAATGTTTCGGTCCTTTCACGTATATGATATATCCGTCACCGGGCGGAGCGGTAAAGTTACCGGTACCTGTCCATACACCGTCATCCCCGACGGTAAAACTGACCGTCTGATATGCTGTCGGAGATGCAAGCTGTCTTCCCCCGAGCTTAACTTTTACATTGATCGGATCAGCTGTTTTTGGTTTTCGGGTAACACCCTGCATTTTCATCTTAAGAGTCAACTTCATCGCTGTTGGAGGAGCTGTGGATCCACCGCCGCCACCACCCCCACCACCGCCACCAGGAGGTGATCCACCCCCTCCTCCACCATTGGTTCCTCCTGCGGGAATCTTCGTATTCAGTGCCATACCATAAAAATAGCCAAGTTTATTACTTGCATCACCCCACAGATTGGGTTGTTCGAGTGTTACTGCATTTGGCGTCCCGCGAATTGTCTTAAAATCACCATTTAGTACATACTCTTTTCCTCCTCCTGAAAGACTTACCTTATCAACGTACAACTCACTCCCCTCACCTGCGACTACTCGAATTTTATAATCCTTATTATTGCCTTCTTTCGGTATCTTTACGGGGATAGAGCGCGTCTGATAATCGGTTGTAACCGGAAGCGGAATGATAGCAACCGAATCATTTTCTTTTTTCTTGTTTCCGCAGTCAGGATTGGCACAGAGAATATCTACAAAAGCTCCCTTTCCTTTTGAAATCACGGTATGAGCCACGACGGTAAAAATATAGTCTCCCGCCGGAATACGGACCTGCTGGAAAAAATGAGCTGCGGTTGAAATTACATGATAGGTTCCGATTGCTTTTTCGGTTTTACAGCATGAATCCGAAGGACCAAATGTTGATGAAGAACTTCCGCTACCGTCTGTTATTACACATTTTCCTTTTTTTATCACGCCTATTTTATCTCCTATCCTACATGGATCTCCTTCCTGCACGTCATTGCATCTCCTATCGTTTTGATGACCGCTTCCACAGTCTGTTTCTTCATTAAAAGTAGTATAAGAAGAAGTATACGTATAGGGTTTGGTAAACTTTGTTTTTCCTTGAGTTACACATTTTGCATCAGTATAGGTACCAGGATTCATCGCAGCACGACAGGCAAAAATTGTCTCACCATTAACATATGCTCGTTCCGTACAGTTTGTCAATCCTCCACCGGTAATTGAAATACAGGGAACATCTGCTCCATAGCCGCAGCGAACTAATACATCTGCTCCTGGAAGCACGTTCACTGGAGCAATAGCTGCACTTTTAGGCATTGCACACGTAGGAGTAGGGACTTTACTTGGAGTAGGTGCCTTCGTTGTTGTAGGGCGTGTTCCACCTCCTCCACCGCCACCGCCACCTCCTCCACCACCAACGCCTCCACCTCCACCCCCACCGCCTCCTCCTCCACCACCTCCGCCTCCTCCTCCACCACCCTCATCACCACAATCAACTGTTCCACTTGAAGCATCACATCCATCACAATTTGAAAGATCTTCGCAGTCTTTATCATCGTCTTTTCCAGGATCATCACCGTTATCTTCACACCATTCACATTTATCATCTTTATTCCCAGTATCACCTGGACAATTACACCATGCTGAATACACTAATTTGGGATGGATTATAACCGAACTTAATGATTTAACAAAAAAAATACTTATAAATAAAACAAATAAGATGAAAATGTGATATTTATTTCTCATTGTCTTGATGAACTGTTTATATATAATGCCCCACTCTCCAATTTTTGAAAATCAACAGTGCTAAAAAGTTCACCTGTTCTGTCCATATCCCAAAACTCAGGATATTTTCGCGGGCTTACTGCTGTTCCTGTTTTTTCAAAGTGGAAGTTTTCAATCCGTTCTCCTCCCCACACGTCAGTCAGTGAAATATAATCAATATCCGCTTCGCTTCCATCCTCTACAAACACACGGATTGTATAGGTTTTGTTATTTCCCTGTTCAGTCACATTAAATACTTCTTCCTGTCGGACAAATTTGGTTGTTGCAGGAAAAAGCGGGGTCTTTAAAACCACATCGTTTAATTTTTTTCCGTCTCCGCAGTTTGATTCTCCGCACATTACGGCAACCAGTACTCCTCTTCCGCGGGCTGTGTACGTAAGAATACTTGCTGACAGAATATACGTTCCTTTTTCAAGTTTTACTTTTTGTTCATACCGCAATGGTGCTTGATCTGATGTAGTAGAGTTCACATATAGCAAATCCCCATTGCTTTCCACACGCTCAGGAGGTGTACCGGTTGAAGAAGAACTTGATCCGCCTCCGCCTGAAGTGGATGAAGAGGAGGATGAAGCTGTTGCAACAGGTTTTACCGTAACTGAATAGGGATTCACCATAGTCAAAATATTTTGCGGAGTAGCTTCAGCTGTATAGACGGAAGAAGCGGCTTGTGAAAACCCGAAATCAGCTTTTCCTTCAGTTTTTGCGGTAAAGGTAACAGTTGCAATACGGATTGTTCCAGATGTAGCAGTTTTTCGCGCTACGTTTATTGAGATATCGCTTCCTGTCGGAGGGGGTGCAATAGCAGTCTGATCAAATACAGAGCTATTAACAGTCGTGCTTTGATAGGTAAGAAGTGTCGGGTTATAGGAAAATATCACACCAACCGAATTTATCTGACGGGACGTTGTCACCATCACATCCACCTTAACTTCTTCTCCCACCGTAAAATCTCCCTTAAGACTTGTAAAAGAAAGGCCAGCCCCATTACCGATACTACTGCTGGTTGACGTAGAAGAACTGGATGAGTTATAACTATTGCTTGTTAAGGTAAGCGGTACTTGGACAAAATTCGAAACTTGGAGTATGGCAGAGCCCCAGGTAAATGTTACCGGAAATGGGTTATCTGATTTCATTTTAAATGTGATGTCTGCGATTTTCTGGTTTGCTGTCGTAAATGGGGATGATGTCTTCGTACCAACAATGTGTATCGTATCTGTACCCTCAAGCGTCACCTGCTGCTTTAAGATATCTGAGGCAAGTATGACATTTGCATCTGGTCCCCCAGGGGTAGCAAATTCTGTCTTAACCGCATCAAATTTCACTTTTACATCAAATGAATACAGTTCAGTAGCTGCACCATTCGGGTTTAAATTAACAGCCACCTTTATGGTCTGATCCTCCTTCATCGGTGGTGCATCTGCGGGTATAAGCGTAAGTTCGGGTGTGCCAGTCGGAGCTGCTTTTGAACGCTTACGAAGTTCGGAAAAAAACACATTAAATCCCACGACAGTGAATACGATCAATAATATTGCGATAAAGAGAATTTTCGGATTTATGTGTAATTTATTCATTATTCTCCTGATTTTCTAAAATTTTTGCCCAGTATCCCAAGATCAAAAATATCGATTTTTCCGTCCAAATTAAAATCCGCATTCGGCTCGACCGGGATTGGTGATGTATTATATCCTACTATAATTCTCTGTAAGTCCGCAACATCTATTTTATTAAAACTATCTGAACGAGTGGAACCGTTTGATCCGTCATTATACCCGTCACTGTCTCCTGAAAAAAGCGGTGCAAGATTGGGGCTTTTTAAACTTCCGCAATCAGTATCCGGCACGTCTTTTACACAATCAACAATACTGCCTTTTCGTAGTGTTACAGTAAATGATCGTCGTATGGTTTTTAACTGTTTTACCTGTATGGTATATGCTTTTCCTCCTGCAACTTCAAATTCAAGAGGTGACAAAGTTTTAAAATATTGCGTACCGGGAATCCGTTGCAGAGTAGTCCGTGTATCATCGAGAGGATTCCCTCCATCTCTTAGCTGTACCCTCACATTGCCAAGAACCGGAATAGTACCTGCAACATCAGGCACTAATACCTTAAACATCAGTTTTGCTTTATCCTCAACAATAGCGGGTGGTGGAGTTGCAGTCGGCTGCGGAGGAGGAGTTGAGGTGGGTGGTTTGCGCGCAAGAGTCGGACGAGGAGTTGAGGTGGGCCCCGGAGTTGAGGTGGGACGATCAGTAAAAGTAAATGAAACAGTCGGGTCAGCTGGAGTAAGCTCAAATATGTTGTTTGCAATATCAGGTCCTGTGACTGTTGATAGAGCTTTGCTCAGACGTAAAACAGCAGAAGTCCCAGTCGTTCCGGGCTTTCTCTTAAATCTGAGCCTAATCATCGCAGTTGATTTCAACGACGATTCACCGGCTTTTGCGACCATGGTAATTTGTGATAATTTCTTACTGTTATCAATTCTGTTTGTGTAGGCAAGTCTGACAGTCTCATTAAAAGCCGCCGCATCTGGTGACTCAAGCGCAAAAACAGGGGTCTCAACCGGAAGCATAAAATCAAGCGAATCATCCGGATTTTCAAAATAAAGATCTATGGCTGACATTTTGTTGTTGTTATTAGTCTGAAGTGATACTCCAACCGTATAAACCGGTATATCCTGACCACTTACGGTACTTGAAAGATTGACTGTTACAGTTCCGCTTCCGCTTGCTTTGGATTTCTTCCCCATATTTTGATACATATAAAACCCGAATCCGATCAGGCTCACTATCACTACAACAGCAATAATAAGCAGTTTCAACGACTTAACTGGTGTAAATAAGGTATTCATTGTGTAAATCGGTTTGCTCTCCAGATCTCAAAGTCTTTTAAATCCACCTTTTCATCCTTGGGACTATTAAAATCAGCATTTTTTGATGAAGAAGGATTAGTACAGGTTCCCCCACCCAGATATTCACATTTCCAAATTACGTAATCGGCATCCGTAATCTGTGCATCACAGTTTGCATCTCCCTGCACTTTACGGCTGCAGGTATTGGGTGTAGGTGTTGGAGTTGCTGTAGGACTTGGAGTGACACACCACTGTTTATCATAGGGTGTTGGAATCGTAAATGCTATGTTGTATGTGCCCGAAACAACATCCTGACGTTGCCATGTAGCCATGTTTGTATACGGATTAAACGCTGTAGTCCAATACATTTTGTTTGGCTCATGGGTAACATTATTCCAAGGTAGCCCAGTAGGAATAAGTTCAACAGGCTCATCGTGAGCTGGAGTTGGATATCCATACCATCCGGTCTTGTATACGTATAAATCGCTTTCTAATCCAAAATACACACTATCACTCGCAAGATGACTTGCAAATGTGAATGACCTTTGAAGTTCCGCTGAATACGATCCGTATTTAAACGTAAAATCCCACGGTAAATTTTGTTGTTCTTTGCATAAAGCGTAAAAGG
>CAZYXQ010000004.1:15123-25066 GCA_964651235.1 uncultured Gammaproteobacteria bacterium | reverse complement strand
CAGAGCAGGGAATAAATACAAGCTTACTATCCGGCAAGATAAGATACGAATTGAAGGCTGGTACGGTAACAGGTATATGGAGTTTTTTGATATGAAAAGCGAGCTGTCGGATACGTGTGTTGTCTGATTGGGTTTGAGGAATTTCCGGAACAAACACGTGTTTGATAGTATAACGCATAATTAGTTCGGTTAGAGCTCCCATATGATCATTTTGAAGGTGGGAAATAATCACATACTCAATCGTACGGTCGTAAAAAGGCATGTGTGTTCCCAGGCAGGACAGGAGTTTTCCATTCGGAGGTCCGGTATCAATAAGAATATCAATACGATTTTGTATTCGTATATAAGCGCCATCTCCCTGACCTACGTCACAAAAAACAACCCTTGTAAACCCATACGTAGCGTAATATATGTAAGATAGAACGAGCACACATAATGCAAACAGTATCGTATTAAAGAAATGTTGTTTTGAAACAGGACTTTCGTGCATAAAAATCAAAACTCAATCGAAGAGAAAGGAACTGCGGATAATACATGAACAAGATTAACCATGTAGGTAAGGATTCCGTAACTGAGATAGGCAAAGGGAACTCCGAGGTACCAAGAAAGGGATCCGAGTATACACGTGATACATCCAAATATCATCAGAGGACCAATCAGAAAAGAGACGCACATGTTTGAAAAGGGAGAAATGATAGAAATCTGTTTGAACGATAAACAAATGATCGGTACGGTAAAAATCTGTGCACTTAATGACAATATCATCTCCGAACGGAGATAGTGTAAGATATTTTTGTTTGTATGATCCGAAAAGCTATTTCCAAAGAGAATAAGTCCAAGTGTAGCTCCGATTGAAAGCCAGAGGGAAATTGTATTGATCCATGAGGGCCATACTATTGCAATACATACAACCGCTATCATAAGACTGATAAGCGCTGTGTTCTTTTTTCCGAACCACACACTAATCAGTGATAGTCCCCCCATAATCCCCGCGCGGATGATAGGCGGTTGGGGTCCGACAAAAAGAATAAATAAGGTGATACAGCACAATGTACAACCGAGTGCGATCTTTTTGGAAAATAGTGAAACAAAAGGAGCAATAAGGGATGAAAGAAGCGTAATATTCATACCTGAAAGCACCACCAGGTGAAGAAGTCCGGTTTGTTTCAGTTCCTCGTAAAAGTGAGTAGTTGTACGAAGAGGTATACCAAAGAGTATACCATTTAATAGGGATGCATGTGGTTCGGGAAGATACGAATTGATAAGGGTAACAAAATATGAAGGGCTCACTGTATTACAGGTCGATTAAATCTTTAATTTGGGTAAATACGTTTTGTGTAACGATTTTATTACCCAAGAGATCATGTAATGAATTAAACGGCCGACCATTTATTATTTTGTTCACAGTTGATTCTCCAACCCCCGGTAAACTATCGAGTTCTTCACCCGTTGCTGTATTAATATGAATTTTGCCTTGAACTGAAGGTGAATTTTCGTGTGCAACAGATTGCTGAGGACTCAGATAATCAAAGTCAATCTTACGTTCGGAAACAATACCGTCCGTAACTTCCTGAATAGTAGGTATATACAGTTTTTCCTGATCTACTAAATATCGTGCTTGATTAATATTACGCGATATATAGGTTTTATCTGCTTCTTTTAACAATCCTCCGGCTTTATTAAGAAGATCTTTTATCCGAGAGCCCTCTGGTAGGGAGTAAACTCCTGGATGTGTTACGGCGCCGGAAAGTTCTGCCATGAGTGATGGAATATGTGTAGCGGATTGTGTCGGTGTAATATGTTCGTCATGTAATGTTTCTAAAGTTGTATTTCTGTAAAGAACAAAGGAAAAAACAGTCAGCAACACTGCCAGAGAAAGAAGTATTATTTCAAGAATAAAACGCTTCATAAAGACGATGAAAGGATGTAATTCTTCACTCATAGCATTATTGTGAAACATAGTTTCTTTCACGTCAATGGAATATAGACAACAATAAGTATGTTTTAGGTTATGGGAGCGCTATTTATTTTCCGTTCTTGGTTTTTTCTTTTTGAAAAAACGAACGATCAGGAGTGAAACGATAAAGAGGACACATACGGTGATCATGAGCTTTATGGGTACTCCGATAAAGGTGGTTGAAGCAAAATAGTGCGGTGTCTGTTCTCCAAAATTGACTGAGGCAGATAGGGAATATGGCCCGATATGATATCCGGGTATGGTAAGTGATAGGGTTGGACTATGTGTGCGTGATTCCTCAACATGTATGAGTCTTTTTGACTGGGACAGAATATTTTGGGGTAATAGGGGGTAACTTGTTTTTACTCCCATCGGTCCTCTTAATACAAGTTCACCATTGGGTTTTATGAGATTTGATCCAAGATTCTGAAGGATTAATATGGCTGGAATCTGTGTTTGGCTTTCCACAATCTGATATTCTTTACCAAATAGCTTGAGTCGGTAGTCCGGAATTATCTGCAACAGAGCAATTTTACCTTTTGCTTCAGTTTGACCTGACTTAGTTACAGTTAGAAGGAGAGTGGATCCGATTGTTGCTTTTGCTAAGGGTGAACTTGAACCACCGATTTTAGGTGCGGGTTGTGCTTCTGCAAGAATTACGAAATAATAATCTCCAACAGGGGTTCCTTCAGGAATCCGGATGCGGACCAGTGCTTGAGTAGTATCCCGTTGTTTAAGAAAAAAGGGAGATTCCATTTGAATATTGGTATTTTCAAGTGAAAACCGGATCGGAGATGAAAATTCTTCATCAATACGCATTTCTCCGTAATCTCCTTTCGGACTAAACGGGCGGATTTTAACCAATAAGGCTGTTGGATCCCCAAGATTCTGGATTGTGTAACCAATAAGTATATTTTTACCCGGCTTAATAAGAGTTTCTACTATGGGAGGCGATATGGAGAGAGTAACCTGTTGTGCAAACCCAGGCTTAGCATATAACAAAAAACCTATACTTACCATACATATGAGAACCATGTGTTTTTTCATATCAAAATGATGGTGTTGCAGTAAAACGGATAACCGAGTTATATGTTCCCGTTGACTGGAGGGGTGATATGTTTACTTTAAAGGTAAGAGATGCCTGATGAGTGATGTCGCGAGGAGTACCGGTTAAAGCGGGAGCAGGTGTAAATGAGGGGTTGGGGGTGGGAGTAAGATTTTGCGTTACATTGGTGCTTTGCATGATGGTGGCGGGTTCCTCAGGAACGGAAAGATCAGCAAACGGACGGTAATATGAAGAATCAATAAAATCAACAGGGATGTCTTCTCCGCTCATGTTGTATCCGAATCCGTACGCTGAAAGTGAAGTCCATGGTTTGGCCAGCGTTGTGGTACATGTATACAATACACCTCCGTCACAGATGGTATTTGGAATGGGATCGCCTGCAAAATTTGCAAGGGGTGTCTCTTCGGCTGCCATAACTACATATTGACCGGCTCCCCCATAGGAAACCGTGAGATTGAGTGAATCAGTTGATGGGGTATTGGGGAGAAGACTACCAAGATCAGCTTTTAAGCTTGAAACCGTAAATGTAAAGGGGATTTTTGAGTATATATACTGAAATCCTGCTTTGATAATGTATCCGTTTGATTCAAATTGTTTTGCGGCTGTCTGTCCGAGGGAAACTGAGAGATGATATGTATCATCATCAAGGTCGTCCATTTTCTTTCCGCCGATATTGATATTGCCGAACTGGATTTTATATTGATCCGAGTTCATATTGACCGCTTGAACAGATGATATACACTTCACATATATCATTCCCGCAGACAAACAAACACAGATGAATATAAGAGAGCGTATTCCAATTTCTTTATGCATTGTCATGTTCAAATTTTTCAATAAGCTGTCTCATATTACGGACGTGTTTTTTTATTGAATGCAGTTCATGATCGCCCATGAAGTTATCAAGTGAATACATGATACTTTTTAGATGATTTTTAAGCATAAGTGAAAGAAACAGAAATGTATCCTTTTTTGTATTGGCAAGTTCTGTTTCCAACTTTTGACCTTTGACCTTTGCCTTTTGGCTTTCAATATATTCCTGTCCCATAAAAAGCGCAAACGGAGTGAGAAATGCGAGAGAAAATAATGGTAATAGGGTGTGAAATTCCTGATTAGGAGGGAGATAGACAATAAAAAACGCCATCATGGCAATAGTTGTGGTAATTGAAATGACAGGTTCCAGAAGGAGAGATAGAGAAAACAAAAGAAAATATAACAGAAAGAAAAACGGGGATGTAAGTCCACCCGTTGCGTTGACCGTTAACAAAATCACAAAAGTAAAAATGACTGATTCAATCAGTCGTGATTGTATTTTGTTTCCTAAGAGTTTTTTAACCACAAAAAAAACGATAAATAAAGCGGCAGATATTTGCAGATCATAAGATGCAAGTATAGTACCGGGGAATAAAAACGCCAATCCGATGGTAATAATTAATATGACAGAATGGGTAAGTTCAAGATTCATATAATTAGTCTAACATACAAATAATACTCATCAGTGGTTATTGACTTTGTATTTTTTTATTTTTTTGTTACAATATTGAGTAGTATGTCACAAAAAATAGTTACTCCTACAGTGGCCCGGGATATTATTGATGAGCTAAAAAAGGTATCATGGCCTACTAAAAATGAAACTATTCGTTTAACCACGGTAGTTGTTGCTATATCCTTGATTATTGGAATTTATGTAGGTATAATAGATGTCTTGTTAGCAAAGGGGCTTGAGATGGTGACGAAGTTTAGATGAGAAAGATTTTAAATCTTAAATTTCAAATATTATATCTACAGATCAAATCTTATACCAGTTTCCATAAGATTTTACATCATGAATAGAGGTATCGTTTTGAAATTTGAGTTTTGACATTTGAATTTTTTATTATGCAACCTATTGATCTTACAACTGAACAAAAAGAGGTACAAAAGACAGCTCCTGTGGTGGGAAAAACACCCAGATGGTATGTTATTCATATTCAGACAGGATATGAAAATAAAGTAAAACAGGCGCTTTTACAGCGTATACAAAGTTTGGGTGTTGAAGATAAAATTTTTGAGGTGGTTATCCCAACTCGGGAAATCGTTGCGATAAAAAAAGGAAAGAAAGCAAAAGCAGTTGAAAAAGTGTTCCCCGGATATGTATTGGTTCGAATGATACTTGACGATGATTCATGGCTTGTTGTGCGTACAACCGAAGGAGTGACCGGATTTGTTGGGGCAGGATTAAAACCTACACCCATAACAGATAAGGAAGTCGATGCCATCATGAAGTTTGTAACTCAGGAACAGCCGAAATTCAAAGCTAAATTTTCAGTTGGTGAGGCCGTTAAAATCACTGAAGGGCCGTTTGCTGATTTCTTAGGTACAATTGAGGCGATTGACGATGAGCGAGGAAAAGTACGCGTTCTGGTTTCCATTTTTGACCGTGAAACACCAGTTGAGCTTGATTTTTTGCAAGTGACAAAATTATAAATTCACATATCAAATCCTAAATCTTATATTAAAGATATTTAACACTATCCAAATTAATCCAGTGTAATGTGGAAATTGTTTGGAAGATTGTTATTTGGAATTTTATAATTTTCTGAATATGGCTAAAAAAGTAAAAACACTTATTAAACTGAATCTACCAGCCGGAGAAGCAACTCCCGCGCCACCTGTCGGACCTGCATTAGGTCAGCATGGTATCCCGATCATGGAATTCATCAAGGAATATAATGCACGGACTGCAAAACTCAAAGGACAAATAATTCCCGCAGTCATTACCGTATTTGAGGACCGTTCATTTACCTTTATTACCAAGCTTCCTCCTGTTGCAGCAATGATCAAAAAAACAACCGGCGTGAAACTTGGCTCGGGTAAACCGAACACTGAAAAAGTCGGAAAACTAAGCACTATTCAACTCGAACAGATTGCAAAAGAAAAAATGCCTGATTTAAACACAGACGATATGGATGCGGCAAAAAAAATTGTGGCAGGTACCGCACGAAGTATGGGAATTGATGTTGAAAAATAGTAAAAAAGCTTGATGCCGAATATTATTCTTCGTGGGAACCCTCCTGTCAAGTAGGTCCCAAGTCGAAAAATTTAGGCACCTTCGCATTTTATTTAATATTTATTTTTTTAATAGGTATGGGAAAGATGAAAGCACGGACACTTGGGGTTGAAGAAATTGAAGCCAAGGAAAAAGAAGCGTCCAAGAAAAAAGCGACAGTAAAAAAAGAAGCTCAAGTAACCTCTGAAGAAACCAATACTGAAACCAAAACAACTGAAAAAAAGGGAAAAAAACCAACAGTCAAGAAAGTGAGAGGAATCAAATATCAAAAAGCAAAAAAACTTGTTACACCGGGTGAGAAATGTACCGTGGCACAAGCAGTCGCATTCATTAAGAAAATGAAATATACCGGATTTGACGAATCAGTTGAGATTCATATGAATGTGGAAAAAACCGGATTAAAAGGTGAGGTTGAACTTCCCCACAGCACGGGAAAAACGCTACGGGTTGCAATAGTAAGCGATACGGTGTTAAATGAACTTGAAAACGGAAAAATGAATTTTGATATTCTGATCACTCATCCTTCATTTATGCCTAAGTTAGCAAAATATGCCAAGGTATTAGGACCTAAAGGACTGATGCCTAATCCAAAAGCGGGAACAATTTCACCACAACCTGAAGAAGTTGCAAAAAAATTTCTTAAAGGGACATTGAGGTGGAAAACAGAAGGTAAATTTCCTCTTATCCACCAGATGGTTGGTAAGATTTCCTATGAAGATAAAAAGCTGGTGGAAAACATTACGGCATTTATTACAGCCGTGGGAAAAGTAAATATCCATGCTGCATATCTGACCTCAACAATGACTCCGTCAGTACGGATAGATTTGGATAGTGTTTAAAGATTAAATCTTTGTTTTGTAGCTTCAATGATGAGGTCGGAAGCGTCCTCGAGTGTCATATTTGATCCGATTCGTATTACCAGATCATAATGGTGTGCCTTTCGGGGATCGTGTTGAAAAAGTGATTTGGTAAAAGAAGTTCGTTTTATGTCCGAATCAGTGATAAGATCAATTGCTTCTTTTCTGCTTACTTTTTCGTACTTCATAATTTTTCTGATTCGCTCTTCCATTTCACAGACAATCCTGACTTTGAGGGCAGAGGGTATAAGGAAGTTTGCTCCCCGTCCTATTATAATAGCATTTCCACGGCTTGCAATGGTTGAAAGTATACGGACGAGATGTTTATAATATCCGGACAGATTGATATATTCTTTCCCCAATACTTTATCGATAAGCTGTTCGATCAGAGGAATATTCTTTTCATCTACCTGTTCAACGAGTTCTTTTTCAAGATTTGTTTCATGTGCAATTTGATCAACAATATCTTTGTGATATACCTGCCATGGTTTTCCTAATTTTTTAGCTACAAGATAGGCAATCGGTCTTCCTCCCGATCCTTTTTCCCGGGATATAGTGATAATCGGAAGTTCTTTTTGTTCTTTGATATGAAAAAAATCAAACAAACGTGAGCCTTCAAGGTTTTTATTTATCAGCTCAAATATTTTTTTCATCGCCATACGTGTGGAATTTGTATATGGAATAACGATATTGTAATACTTTCTACAGATTATACAAGATGAAAATCAGTTATGACTAGTTATTTTAACAGATCCAACATGTGACTTAGTGTCTCATCGTCGGGAAACCGTTTACGCATCGTTTCATTGATCAATTGTTTGGCATTTTCTTTTTGATTAGTTTGAAGATACAGATCAAGAAGGGAATAGTAGGAAAAACTAAACCTCTGGTCTGTAGCGATTGCTTTTTTATAATAGCGCTCCGCTTCTATTGGATTTCCCAATTCAAGAAAACAATTTGCGATATTGTGTAGCAGGTTTACTGTTTTGGGGCTCAAAGACAAGCCTTTATTGTATACCTGGATTGCCTGTTTGCAATCACCTTTTTCAGCCAGTGCCATACCTAGACCGTTGATAATCCGAATGCTTTTTGGAGCAAAACGAAGTGTCTGGCGATAAAAACGTTCTGAGTCAATCCACTCCCATTGCCGGAGATATGAGCGTATCACAAAACAAACAAGGATACATGCAAGTATATAGACCAACATCTTTTGTTGTAAAAAACGTCGCAAGATTGAAATCACAAAACCCCAGAAAAAAATCATCGGAAGATAGAGATAGTGTTCATAAAAAATACCGTTCAGAAGAAAAATACCGGTATAGGGGATTAATGAGAGCAGAAATGCCGTCCAAAAAAACAGAGCTTGTTTGCACATGGTGTGTTTTGAGCGGGAGAGTAAAGCAATGACAACGATGTTTAACAAGACAAAAGCAAGAGTCCAGGGAGAACCAACTGTTGTTATTACAGGAACGGTATAGTCGCGTTCCATATGAAGGTTGAGCGGAACTAGTAGAATTTGGATAAACAGAAAAAAATTATGAAAAAAAGTTGCTAATCTCGTGATAAAAGATAGTCCATAAGAGTTTCCGTTCCATAAGACAACCGGGTTAACAAACTGAAAGTAGGTAAGGCGAAGGATAAGATAGAGCGTTGCAACAGCTGAAACTATAAAAACAGGAACAACCTCCTTTTTTACATGGAGTCCTTTCTCATACAGCATGAGGGCAAAAAGAATACCGGGATATATAAGAGCAAGTTCTTTTGACAGGAGGGAAATGCAAAAAAATAATATACTTAAGGGCAACATATATGCTCTTTTTTCTCTGTATTGATAAAAAAGGAGAGAAGAAAAGAAAAAAAAAGTATAAAGCTGGTCTGAAAGGCCTGAGATATAACTAACCGACTCGGTTTGCACGGGGTGGATTCCAAACAACAAACTTATAAAAAAAGCCTGCCAGTTTGATTTGGTTAGTTTTACGAGAAACAAAAACACGACAATGGAAGCTGCACCGTGTATGAGTATACCGGTAAGATGATAAGCAAAAGGAGAAAGACCTACTAGTTTATAAATAATTGCATACAGTGAGAACTGTATCGGTCGGTAATAATTGGAGAGTTTTCCTCTTCCGGCGATAGCGTTTTCAGTAAAAAACCGTTCAATCCGGAACTCTTTGACATATTGGTTCGCATAGACAAAATCTTCATCATCCCAGACAAATCCGCCAAACAGTGAAGGGAAATAAGCTACGCATACAACGAGAAACAGTATGATGACGAGCTCTTTTGTGCGGTGCATGAGATAAGTATACTATTCTTCAATTCACAAATTACAAATTCCAAATTGCAGACAAATTACAAGCACCAAATATATCCCAATAACCAAATACCACACTAAACACTATTTATCGTTTGTTAATTGTATATTAGAACTTGTTTGTGATTTGTTATTTGTAATTTGGAATTTGTTTTGTAATCTGTTAATATGAATATAATGGATAAAAACATCACAGTGGATCTTCAGCACAAACCTCTTTGGAACTATTTTTCACAGACGCAAAAAGATTTGATTTTAGAAGGTCAATACTTAATGCATGAGATTATCCGCGACCATGCGTTTCAGTTTAAGGATTATTCATTTCTTATCTTTCCGTTTGCCAAGACGTATGAAGGATTTCTGAAACAATTATTTAAGGACGTGAAGTTTATATCCCATCTTGATTATATTTCAGATCATTTACGTTTGGGAAAGCTTCTCTCGCCCCATCTTGAAGTGCGTTTGGGTGAACGGTCTTTGTATCGTAAAATCGTTGAATCGGGTGGTGAGGAACTTGCACATCGTATTTGGCAGACATGGAAGATAGGGCGTAATGAAGTATTTCACTATTTTCCCCACAATTTAAAGGCAGTTCCTTTTAGCACTGCAGAATCAACTATTAAAGAGATTATGGAAACAATGGAAGCAGCATATAATGAGATTGCAGTGATGAAGCTGAAATATAAACTGGCACAGTATG
>CAZYXQ010000004.1:0-15113 GCA_964651235.1 uncultured Gammaproteobacteria bacterium | reverse complement strand
TAAAATCAAAAACCACAAATAACAAATTACAAACAAATCACAAATTCCAAAATACAAACAAATAATAACTTTCAAATCACAAGCACCAGACAAATTCCAATGATCAAATATTACAAAAAACATTATTTATAGTTTGTTAGTTGTATATTAGAACTTGTTTGTGATTTGTTATTTGTAAATTGAAATTTATAAACAACACTGTATGACTGGTCTATCTACTCAACAAGCTGAACAGCTTTTAAAAACATTTGGAGAGAATGTCCTTGAGGAGCAGAAAAAAAAGACACTGCTGCAAAAATTCATTGCCCAGTTTAATAATTTCCTTACCCTGCTTTTGATTGCAGCCGCCGGTATGTCATTTGTGATTGGAGAGGCGATCGACGGAGGATTTATTCTTGCAATTGTAGTATTAAATGCATTGTTTGGTATTTATCAGGAGGCAAAAGCAGAGGAATCAATTGCTGCTTTAAAAAAAATTACCGTGACGAAAATCCGAGTAGTCCGTGACGGCAAAGAACAAGAGATCGAAAGCAGATTTCTTGTTCCGGGAGATCTTTGTTTTATCGAAGAAGGAGTAAAGATTCCAGCAGACGGGGTAATTGTTGAAGGAATGAATTTAGAGCTGAATGAATCGGTATTAACAGGTGAGTCGCTTCCCGTTTCAAAGAAAACGAATGATGATATTTTTTCCGGTACTATCGTGTCAAAAGGACGCGGTTTTTTTGAAGTGAAGACAACGGGTATGAAGACAAAGTTTGGCAGAATCGCAGAAAATCTTTCAACCATCGATGATTCGGAAACTCCTCTCCAAAAAAAATTAAAAGGTCTTACCCGACTTATTGGTATGATCGGAATTGCTGCTGCAGTGGTTGTATTCATCATCTCGTATGTGAGGGGTGAGGGGTATTTTCCCGCATTTCTTCTTGCAATTTCACTTGCTGTTGCGGTTGTTCCCGAGGGACTTCCGGCTGTAATGACAATAACGCTTTCAATCGGGGTCAAGGAAATGTCGCGTCGCAAATCTATCATACGTAAATTATCTGCGATTGAGGCTCTAGGAAGCGTTACTTTGATTGCAACAGACAAGACCGGAACTCTCACTACAAATCGCATGAAAGTGAATGAAGTATACGTGGATGATGAGTCCTTTCCTTTAACAAAGTTACCCACTTTACACAATCACCCTTTCTCTCTTTTAGTTAAAAACGGAATATTATGTTCAACTGCGTCACTTGTGTATGTTCATGATCATGGAACACATGATGTCCTCGGTGATCCGACGGAAGGCGCATTGTTATTTTTAGCAAAAGACTTGAATATTTCACCTGAGGATGTCAGAAAGGAATGGAGGGTGGTGGAAGAACAACCGTTTGATAGTGTTTTGAAACGCATGTCGGTATTGGTAAAACACACAAACTCAAACGAACATCTGATTTTTTCAAAAGGAGCACCTGAGTCAATACTGCAGATTTCATCAAGTATTCTGGAGGGAAACAGAGAAGAAGAACTTTCTTCTGAAAAAAGAAAAAAGATTGAAAAACAAATGGAAGAATGGGCAAAAAAGGGTTTACGAGTATTAGCGTTTTCGTATAAATCACAAATTCCAAATACCAAATCACAGACAAATTCCAATGATCAATTATCACATACGAATTTATTTAAAATCGATAATTCGGAAATTATGCATTCCCAAGTATTTTTGGGTATGGTTGCGATTCATGATGCACCGCGTCCTGAAATCAACGAAGCGGTTGCGCGTGCAAAAAAAGCCGGGATTCAGGTTGTGATGGTAACAGGAGATAATGAAAAAACAGCAGAAGCAATCGGAGTTATTTCAGGAATTGTGACTGAGGGAACTGAGATATTAACCGGTGAACAGGTGGAAAAATACTCTGATAAGGAATTACTTGCTCTATTACCCAAGGTACGTATCTTTGCACGGACGAGTCCTTTTCATAAACATCGCATTGTAAAGCTTTATCAGCAATTGGGTGAAGTAGTGGCGGTGACAGGAGACGGAGTAAATGATGCAATTGCCCTAAAGCAGGCTGATGTGGGTGTTGCGATGGGACTTGTTGGGACTGATGTGGCGCGGGAGACAGCCGATATGGTCATTACAGATGATAATTTTGCCTCGATTGTAAATGCAGTTGAAGAGGGCAGAAATATCATAAAAAATCTTAAAAACGCTATTACATACCTCTTGACCTGTAACGTAACTGAGGCTCTTGCATTGATTGGAGGATTGCTTCTTGGATTTAATCATATTTTTTATCCGATTCAGCTTTTGTATATCAATCTGGTAACAGACGGAGTGCCTGCGCTATCGCTTGCATTTTCTCCCCGAGATCCGCACCTTATGAAAGAACGACCAAATACTTCTTCACAGTTACTTAATTCATACGAGCGTAAATATATTGCACTTATCGGACTGATCGGTACAGCTTTGATACTGGGAAGCTTTTTTATTATTACGAATGCATATGGAGTGGGTATTGCCTATACTGCCGGTTTTACCATTCTTACCCTTATGCAGTCGTTTATTCTGGTTGATCTGTGGTTAAGTCACAGATCCCTGCATAAGAATGTATTTAAGCTTGTGACACCTATATTTTTACTGGCATTCGGGTTTCCGTTCGTAGCGCAGTTTATTATCGTGAGCAATCAGGCAACGGCTTCATGGTTTAAAGTTGAGGCTATTTCGTTTCCGACCTATCTTCTATTTATCCTCATCTCAGCCCTTTCTTTTGTGGGGATAAAAGTGATGAAACGGATAGTAGTATAGTAATATTAAATACTCCTCAAATACCTTCAAATCAAACTCAATACTACTTTAAAATAATATTTTGATAAATCTTATAGTCTTTGCTATAATATCTATCTTATGTCATCTCCCGATAGACCAATTAGATTTATTTCTCCGCGTCATTTGGGAATTGCTATTGCAATTGCTTCACTTGGATTGTCTTTGGCAGGGTGCGATAATTCTCCGTATGAGGGGGAGATAAGCATTTCATTAGAGGGGGCATTGCCCAGGCCTGAATTTCATCATGTGAGTAATACATACTCCCTAGGTGATCTCGGAAAAGTATGCATGCACATTCCTCCAACTACCCTTTATTCTGTTGAAGAACAACTTCTTCGATCTCTTGGTCTTTCCGATGATACGCCAAGCGAAAGGACATGGGGGACAGTTTTTTCCGACGTAACCCTTAGAGGAGGATTTAAGGCAAATGAACAAAGTGGAATTATTGATGAAGACATTAATCGGTCTGAATTGGAGTTACAGGGGTTTGATAGGTGTATAGATCTTGGTCAATATAGTGGTCCTGAAGGACTGGTACGAATCGAAGGAGCTCTAACAGAATGCGCGACAGTAAAAAAAGCACCCATTTTTCCCGTTAGTATCTTTGATGGGCCTGGTTATCCGTTATATAAAATTGCCGGTGATGAAGTCTGTGGGCAAGAGATTGTTACCTCAGGTCATGTGGTTATTGACAGATCGATACCCTTGGTCCAAGGGGTCAATTATAATCCAGATACGCATATTCTTGAAGCAACAATAACTGATTTTTCTCCGGTCCAGATAAACGGAGCAGGAGAGGTAATCAAGCTTGAATCAGGGGTTCATACGGTACAGATACCTATTGATGGGTCATTTTTTCAAAATATTCGGGTACTTGATGCAGTAGGTCATATTACAGAAATAAGAACAGGAGATTTACTCGGTGGATTATTTCAAGATGTGACAGCACCCACAGTTGGATTTAAAGGATTAGGTTATGATGATAAAGGAAGAGTTGTGTTACAGGTACTTTTTAACGATGATGCTCCACACATGGAAGGCGGGGTTGGTTGGGAAGCGGGAAATAGTAAGGATAGTACGGGAGTGCGTAGCGGTGACATGGTTTCAATTCCCATACAAACCGAACCTGAATTTGTTCCGCTTGATGCACAAAAAGTCACCGCGTGCGATTGGAAAGCAAACTGTACTGTTACAACAATCCAGGATATTCTCAAACAAAATGTTACTGATTCGCTTACGGCTGGCATCTCAGATAAAGAGCACAAAAACGGCCAAGTGATGTTAAAAGTGTGGGTTGATCAAGGCAGATTAAATTCGTTAGTTAATCTGGGTGGTGCATCAATACAGGTTGGTAATGAGTCATTCTCATTAAGAGATGGATCAGCCGATGGAAATGTTCTTGTTGTGTTTCCTGCATCAATAGACAGTAGACTAACTCCAGAATTTATTACAGTTCATGGTCCGCTTGGTGAAGAAACAATTTTACCCGTCACAAATACCTATAATCCATTACCCACACAGATTGGTTCGTTAGTAAAAGACAATGAGGGAAGTATATCATTTGATGTAAAAGTACTCCAAGAAGAAGGGGATTTTAAACCTAAAGCGGTTCGTTGTACCCAAAAAACGGGAATTGCATTACTTGATTTAATTCCATTAAGACCCGCTGAAATCGAACAAACACCAGATACAATACATGTGACCTGTAAGCCACTGACAGAATTTGGATCAATTTCAATACAGTTACGCGCAACATTTCTTAATGGAGGAACAGAGCAGGAGTGGGAAACAACTATTGAAGATGTTTATGGAATTAAATCACTAGGAAGACAACTGTCGGACACGGAACAAACAGCTGCTTCGGTTGCTATGTCTTTATGGTTATTGGGTTGTACGGCTGCTACATTAGGAATTGGAAAAAGATATGTTGAGACATATCAGACAGCAAGAGATCTTCATGAATATCCAGCAAGAACAAACCGTGGACTTAGTAAGACAAGAAACTTATTTCAAAGTTTGGATTGGGCTGAAAGAGAGATAAAAAGAGAAGATCTAACTGTTGTCCGAATGATTGATGTTTGTATGGAGGTAATGAGGCAGAGAGAAAAACTATACAGTCGATCAGAAGGCGGTATTTATCGTATACCTCAAATCAATCGACCGGTGGAGGATGAAGTTTTTCATATAATAACTTTAACTGAACGTGCGCTGCAGGCGATAAAGAATAGTCCGAGGCCCGAATCAATTTTTGGTTTATATAAGAGAGCAAAACAACTCGATGAATTTGAAACGATACTTTTGAATCATTATGATAATTTGACTTCAAAAAGAATTCTTGATTTATTAACTGAGGTGAGAATCTTAGGAATGAGTTTGCGTGGTGATATGAAATCAATTACTACCTATAGAGAACGAAGGGGTTTACAGGAAAAAGAAGTCTATGAAGTATTTTCTGGTTGGAAAGATTATCGTGGTGCATGGATGTATTTAGATACAACTTCACAATTACAGAAGTCATTTGTTGATTTACAGCGTGATGCAATTGAATCTTCAGTAAGAGAACGTCTTTCTGACAATCCTTATCAGCCGGGATTTCTTACGGTTCCGAAACATCTTGCAGCAGAAATGAAAGGTGTTAGAGAGATTGAACAAGAAATACAAAGATATAAACAATGCGTAACTAGTGATCAAACAGAAGTTCAAATCCAAAGTGCAATATTGGATATAATGAAGGTATTTAAAAAACACGAACGTTTATTAATTGGTGAAGATGGATGTGTTATTCATCCCTACTTACGAGATCGTTTACCTCTTGTTTTAGAAGACTGTAAAAGGGCGCTTACAGTTGAAAAAGGAAACAGGGATGGATTATATTCAAGACGGTTATTACTTGACGGTATAAGTGATTTTCTATTTTCGCCTGATAATCGATGGGCTCAGCTCGTTGAAGATGAAGAATTTGTGTTATGCATACGTCAATATAATCTTGTGTTGGATGCTGCAAGAGTAACTTCACCTCTTGAGTTTTACAGCAAATATCCACATTTATTTACATTAAATCCTCCGAATCAAGAACTTGTTCAAGTAGTCGAATTATTACTTGATTGGGGAGACTTCTTTTTTATTGAACAGTTATTGGAAGCTAAGAAATCACTTACTTTGCCTGCTGGAAAAGAAAAAACAGGCTTTATTATTCCTTACTCAATGGATGAACGCATACGTCTGTCCTTTATGAGAAGACAGTTTCAGTTTATGGAAGAAAGGGAAGAAGCATTAGTACAGTTGAGTGCTGACAGACAAGATGTACCGAGTGACTTTTTTTCTACTACCCGTTATAAGTATGGAGTAAGAAAAAGCACATTAATGCAACAATGGGGAGATAGTGTGGGAAAAGTATATGCAGCGTATAAGGTAGGTGGAGGAGCAATTGGGCAGGTTATTCTGCTCAATAGAGAATTCTCAGAGTTATATAAGTGGTCACAGAGAGAAACGGAAAGATCATTTAGTGGTTATTCAGGAGAAAAAACATATGAATTATGGTCAAAAAGATCAAGAAGATTTGAGCAGTTTATTGCTCAATATATTATCAGCAGGGTTTCCTACCTAAGTGAAGACTTAACCTCCATGAACTATTTGGACGAGTTAAAGGAAAGTCAAGATCGTATTTACAATATTACACAAATAACTGAATCAATATGGTGGGGGTTGTATGCGCATTCTTCCCAAGCAGCCCGATTAAAAGGGTGGGTTCAAGCAACAAATAAGATATTACTAGCAGAGTATAATTTTCCAGCTTACGTAGAGATGATGCGATATGTGTTATCTGATGAAAATTCTGTAATAAGAATTATTCATATGTTTATATCCGTTGGGGCTTATGATATAGCCGCAAAAATTGCACATGCATCAGAATATTGTGCGGATATTGTTCCTTTTACTCCTCAAGTACAGGAACGTATAGATGCATTATTTGAGTCCCATCTTTTATTTAATAACTTCGCACACTTATTTTTTACAAACAAACCCAAAGCGGCAAAATTTCGTCATGTACAACGTATAGCAGCACAAGAAACAAAACAACTTGCTGTACTTGAAGAATGTATGACACATCTTGAATTGGGTCAAGTAGCACAAACAATGCATGTATATGATCAGTATTTAGAATTGGGTGGCATTCCAATTATGAATCTTGAGTTTTCAAGACGGATGACGAAAATGGTACAAGATACTCATTCATTATTAATACAGACATCAGATGGTTCTGATAGGGGGGCTTATAAACAAGTACTTCCCACAGCAATTGCTCTTCTTGATGCAAGTAAAAAACCATGGTGGACATTGATAGAGTATGAAAACAAGAAAGAGATTATTGAGGTAGCTGAGGCGTGTGAATCTGTAGCGTTAGCTCTCCAGGATGTGCGTGTTTTTATGCAGGTATATCAGACAAAATTAACTGATTTTACTTATTCTCAGAGACTACTTCAAAGAATAATGGGTTTATATGCCTTTGATGTTGCACATCAGATCATTACACACAATATGCTATCTCCTGAGATACGGACTAATCTCTTGCAAGAATACAACGAGGAGTTGATCCGCTTTAGAAATAAATATATCACTTCAGCCTTAGCTGCAAATCCATCTGATAATAAGTTTCGTTCAATTATGACTTTGCCGGTTGATGAGGGTCAACGATTTAAAAGACTTGATACATTACTAGATGAACTAAAACAAAGAGATTTAGTTCGCGTTGCCTACACATATGAAGCCTATAGAACGGGTGGGGGTATTTATATCGATCATCCTGTATTTAACAGGCGCTTAGGAATGCTATTAGATGAGGTGTATATTCGTTCAGAAGCAGTAAGAGAGAAACGATTAATTAACGATGCAATTGCGTTAACGCCTCGGCTTATTGCAGCTAAACAAATAACAGAAACTCCATTTTTAGGGTTTACCTATCAAAATCGAGAATTACTGCAGGAATCAGTTGATCAGGTGTGCTTAGTAGGTGTAGCAATCTCTGATAAGCCATCACTTGACAGATTGTACGGTTCACGTCTGTGTCAAAACGGTGATGGAAAAAAAGCAGTTGCGATGTTATGCGATTGGGAGTGTTTTGACGGAGCCGTATCGGTTATTGACATAATACAAGCGCGTTCAGGAAAATCTCCAAGCTATGAAGAAGCAAAAAGAGAGTTGGAGACACGTCTTGCTTCTATATATAAAAATGCCGTTGTAGTAGGTTTGGGTGATAGTGGACATGACGTTACAAGACTAAGTGCTAATCCGACAGTTCCTTCAGGTAAGTCATACGCAGGTCTTGTACATCAAGCAGAAGCTGTATTAAGCGAATATCAGACATGGGTTACTCAAAGACTTCCAAATTGGACCAGTCCATATGATGAAGTACCCGAAGCAAAAAAAGGGGTAAGAAATTATGCAGCTGAGTTAGGAAGAGAGATTATAGTTGAAACCCGACTGCCATTTAACATGGTCGAGAAAATTGTAAGAAGAAGTTATGATATTGCATTCAACTTAGTTGAAGAAGAGATGTTTTGGTTTTTAGGATTTACTCCAGTGGAAATTAAAAACTATACAAACGATGTTCCCGGATTGATTTCAGAAGCAAGAAAAAGAATACGAGAACTTATTACATATCATGAAAGTGTAAGTAGGTTTATGAATGGAATAGGAACTGATGAAACAGAGAGAACTGCAGAATACTGGATTCTTCATCGTTTGAGACCACGGTTAACGACCTGGTTTGAGCGGATTAGACTCTATCAAAAGACATTACCTACCAATACTCAGGGTGATTATACTCCTTTTTCATTTGCCACGTTGAAAGATGTTGATGTTAATAGCGTATCAGATACTCAGTATGATTGTGCGCTGATGCAGCATATAGTATATGTAACAACACATGGTGCGGGGAGTCCTCAATCACTTCAACAAAAAAATATTAAACCTGTAATTAATATCCAAAATACGAGAGGAAAAGTAAAAAGTAAACCAGAATATACATATTCTATATATATTTGATTTTTATCATTTTTAATGATATAATATCCTATATTAATTTATTATAATTAGTATTATGTCAGCTGAAAATCCAATTGCTGGTCAAAATGGATGGAGCGAGGTGAGAAATGCACTCGAAGTGTTAAAAAAACCTTCTGATTTAAGTAGGGCTCCTCTTTCCGGTTTTAATCCTACCGATATTGCCGCAGGAAGAACAACTTCATCACTTGCAGTTTATCACGGAGCTAAGGATGCACAACAAAAAAATCAAAGGGCAAAAGAAGAGGCTTTAGAAAGATTGAGGGCAATGCAAACTAATATACATGTGGCTCTCGCGCTTGATCTTACCGGATCAATGGATGATGATCTTGACGCAGTAAGAAAAAACCTAGGTCCGTGGGTTGCTCAACTTATAGGGAATTCATTTAAAAGTATTCCGGGCGACGTTGCACGGGAAACGAATTTACATGGAAATATTTGCATAACGCAGTTAATTTTTGGAGATGGAAGAAAAGATTCGTTTGATTTGAGGCCAATTGATGTTCCCTTTTTATTTCCTCAATTAGTAACTCAAATCCCAGTAAATTATCAACAAGGCATTGTGGATAGCACGGGTTTACGATTTGGATATGAGAGGGAAGGATTTAATGGTGGCCGTAATAATGGGGAATCTTGTTTTCCGGCATTACTTGCGGCGTATGCACCTCAAACACGTGAGCAGGCGGTATTACTTCAGCAGCTTTTAACCAACTTAAAAGATACAGCAGCAAAGTCTTATCGAACGAATGGTTACTCACCTCAGGCAATAATTTCTCATATTGAAAAAACAATGAAGGGTATAGAGAGGCTTGAAAGACCGAATAAACAACATATTGCAATTTTGGTAACTGATGAAGCAAGGGCAGGTGGACCGGTAGTTGAAGAACAGCATTTAAATCAAATTGGTATTAGGCCTGATTTTTTAGCGGTAATTACTCCAAAGAGCCTTACTGATGGTACGAGCGGCGAACGGGAGTGGTCATCATTTGCAACTAACACAGGCGGACAACGAGGTCGTTGGTACGACTTAAATGAGCTTCATATGAGGTCAGGAGACGGTATTGATTTATCTGGGTTAGCACACACTATGCAAGAGGCTGTGGCAGGTCAGATAAAGCAAGAAGTGGTAAATAATGTACAAAACGCAATAGGACTTCTTCCTGCTTCAGTAAGTCCTGGTAAGCCAGGAGGAAGTATTATACATGTGTAATGTATTATTAATAATTTAACTCATTATGGCTAAAGAACAACCAATCTCTATTTTTCCTGAACGATTCAGATATGGAGCAAGAAGAACAGGGTTTCCGAGACGGGCTGCACACGCTGTTGGAAGAGTTCCAATGATTGGAAGATTGGTTGACGGGTTTGTTGCTGAGCCAATTTTAGATCGGGATCCTCTTGAAAAATGGAGAAGAAAAGTTCAAGAGAGAAATGCTTATGAGGGGATCACTGATATTGATCTGACTCCTGAAAATAGAACCCTTTTTCTTACAACAGCTCTTGATACATTGCTTTATATGACTGACAGAAAAGCTTGGGAACAGGAGCGAAAAGATATGGCTGAAGGTTTACGAACGGGATTGTTTGATGAACATGGAGATTTTTCAAACCAGCAATGGGTTATTGCACGATCTTCTTTAGGTCCAAAAGTCCTTTCTAACGTGGTTCAAGGAGTTTTAGGTCAAGATAAGCCCATGCTCACTGCAGCCGATGTAAGCACGATATTTGAGCATAAGGGAGATGAGTATCAAAGGAGAAGGCAGTATATATCAGATTTAGGTATTGCGCTTACCTCATTAGTTGGTCCTGCAGCAGCAGAATACATCATACTAAACATGATGCCTGCGAGTACTGAAGTAGTCGATAATCCGGCAGTGGGTACGGCTCTGGTGGGTGGCGCTGCACTTGGAATAGCAGGTGGAATTGTAACTGGAGCGGTTATTGATGCTTTACCTGGAAAAGATCTTCCAAAACCAGTTAAAGCCGCTATACCATTGGTGACTGCAGTATTGGGTGCTTTAGGAGGGGGATATGTTGTTGATCAATGGGTTGTGCCAGGTATGGAAGAAACAATTCAAGTCGCACATGTTCCCTTAAATGAATATGGCTGGACTATACCCGTAGTAGCTCTTGGCAGCTTTGCAGTTTTTGGTATCCCACGTATGAGAAGACACAGAGCCGTTCATGATACAATCGCAGCACAGTTAGACGATCTTGGAGAATGGCAGAACATGTTGGAAATCATGGCTAACTCACTGCATTATATGAAAGATGTTCAGGGATTTATGGATGGTGTACACATTAATCCTACCACTGCGGGAACTGTTAATAGTGCAATATATGGAGCCGATCATAGGCTTTCTTCAATTGTTGAAATGTATGACAATAGAGAACCTGATGATGTGGCTGTCATAAAAAATGTTGCAGGTAACACATTAAAAGATCTTGCAAGACAGGTAGTATTAGCAGAAATGATATCTTTTGATCAAGGATATGCTGCAGTAACAGCAAAAGGTGATCCAAACCCAACAATCAAAGGATTTATCCCCAAAGCTTCTGAGTACTTTGCAACATTAACTACCGATGGATTAAAAGCAGCATCTGATACATGTGCACTGGTAAAACGTCTCGCTGATAGAGATGATCATGTCGCTGCATTGTCTCTTGTATCACCCTCTCTTCCACAGATAATGATAACTCAAGCTCAAAGAGGTAAGTTAGGCCCTCGGGATGATACACAGCATTTTGGAAGAGCAGGAATGAATACGGGTACGAGAGGTGTATTTGTCCACTTAGTTGAGGGTACCATGGAAAATCTCCTCACTATACCAGATTCGAAACGTGCGGTTCTTCTGGATCAGCTACATGCTCTTGGAGAAGCCTATACTCATTCTATCCCTATAGGTGGGCTTGATCGAATTTACCAACCTCCATCCCATCTTCAATTAGGTACATTATATGGCTATTCATACTTACGTGCTCGGGGACATGTATTAGGCGATCTTTCTGGGCCGGGAGAGATGGGCGAATATGGTTCAAAGGGCTTATTAAGCGATGTTGGTAAAGCAGCACTTGGCGCATACGAACAAAATCCGCTTATCACCTATATGTTTTTAGCAGATCTTGGTGTTGCTGTAGACATGGCAGATACATTATTAATTGGCATGTCTCCAAGAAGCAGAAAAACAATTAAGGACGGTTTAGTCAGTCTTCAAAGAGAAATTTCAAGTGAATTATTACGCAGAGTGTTACCAAAAGATAAAAAATCTGCAGTTGAGTTTTTTATTGATGGGGATAAAGCATTTAAAGTATATACTGCGATTACCATGTTGACAGAAGTATGCGGTGACTCTGTTGTATTACCTTTACTTAAAAAACAAGCAGTAGGATTTAGTCCATTATTTGGTCTAAATGATGCAGAACTTTCTGACCCCGCAAATCCGACGGTTCTTGGAGAAAGAAAATATCCGGGTTTGGCAAAACTGAGTGGTATTGTCGGCGATACTCCAAATTTATATACAACTCAACTTATTGATTTTATTCATAATTCAAAAAGACATACGACACAGACACATCGAAGAATGACTGAGTTTTTAGAAAGAGGTATATTACCGCTTCTTGCAAGAGAATATTTGGATAGACTTATTCCAGGGGGAAGAGGAGAGGCTTTTACAGAAGCTCAATTGGAAAATACATTGGCCTTTGCCGGGTATGCAATTGAGTCATTACACAGAGATGATTTTATTCCAGTAATTGCCAAATTGGTCGAAGTTATGGAATCAACACAAAGAATTATTATTGGTACGGTGGCACCTATGGGGACAGTGAGTCCGGTTCCAAAAGATATCCAAAGTCAAGCTGCAGCAAGTTATAGAAGAGCTACAGCGCTGTTGCAAATCGCTCAAAGAGTAGTTGCAGGAAGAAAGGATGAGTTAAATGCAGTTGTAATAGGAAGGGGAAAACATACGTATGCAACCCAAATAAATACATTAACCGAACAAATAACGAGAGCAATGGGTGAAAATGTAAGGGTAAAAATTGCCGTTAAATAAGAGCGCTATTTATTATTGCTTTTGTGTCAATTTCCTCATATCGGAGTAACTCTTCAGGTGTGCCTGAACGGGGCGTTTTACGGACACAAAGATGAGTAAAAGTAAAAGCACCAAACTCCAAATTCCAATTTTCAGGCAAATCACAACCCTCAATGTTTAAACGGTTTGTTTTATTTGTAATTTGTTTTTTGTAATTTGTTTGTTATTTGTAATTTATCATATAGTGCACGTAATACCGCTTCTCCTATCCCTCCTGCCTCATAGTGATCTTCAACTACAATGAGATGTTTGGTATCTTTTAATAACGTTCGTAGTCCATTCACGTCCACGGGTTTTATACTATAAAGATCTACGACAGTGATAAATATATTCTTTTTTTCAAGCTCACATTGTGCTTGTAATGCTTCGTGTAATGTGATTCCCGCCGCAATCACCACAACATCGTTTCTTGGTTTTTTGTAATGTTTGTAATTTGTTCTTTGTAATTTGTTTGTAATTTGTATTTTGTTATTTGGAATTTCATTTATATGAGGATAATGTACTTTCATTCCTCCTATATGAAACTCTTCGTGCTCTGTATAAATAACGGGTGTTTCACCTCTGGTTGTTCGTAAGTAATTGATCCCGGGATTGTCAGCTATTAGCCGGGTAAGAGCAGCAGTCGAGACGGCGTCACTAGGGTATAGAACCGTTGAATGATGTATGGCTCTCATCATTGCAATATCTTCAAGTCCCATCTGAGATGGTCCGTCAGCCCCGATTGATACTCCGCAATGGGAACCGACGATATTTATCGTTTCATTAACCGAAGCGGTTTCCATCATTGTAGACTTTCTTCTAACCGCTTCGGTTAGAATTGGGGCAACTGAATACTGCGACATCCGTATCTGATCAAATGCGCGGGTTAAAAAAGCTGCAAAGGTGGAGAGAAAGGGAATAAATCCAAGTTTGGAAAGTCCCAGTGCTACAGAAACCATATTTTCCTCGTCGATAAACATTTGGAAAAAACGATGAGGAAACCGGTTCCCAAACTCGTTTGTATATGTTGAGTTTCCGACCTCAGCATCAAGCACAACAACATCAGGGTTGATTGCACCAAGTCTTACAAGCTCATCTCCAAATGCTTTTCTTGTGGAAATTGCATCTTTTTCTTTTCTTGAAAGCTTGCTTAATTTTCCAAGAAGTTGATCTATCTTATTATTTTCACTTTTGAATTTTGCTTGCCCGCCGTAGCACGAGCGAAGGTGGGAGTTTTGAATTTGAGGTTTTTGCATTATTCCCTTGATCTTCATATCAATTTGCCCCAGCTCTTTACACGCTGTTTTAAATTGGTGAGCGGTTAATGTTTTTCCATGCCATCCTTGCTTATCTTCCAAAAACGATATACCTTTTCCTTTGACCGTTTTTGCGATAATCATGGTCGGGCTTTGTTTGCGTATGGTATTCAGGTTGTTTATTTTTTCATACACCTCTTGTATTGTTGAGATATTATGACCATTTTCTATGATGACGGTATGCCATCCGAAGCTTTCTATCCGTTTTTTATACGTCCGTATATCCCATGAAAGATCAGTTTCTCCACTTTGTCCAAGACGGTTTACGTCAAGGATCCCGACAAGGTTATTTAAGTTGTAGTATGAAGCTACCTCAAGGGCTTCCCATATTTGTCCTTCGGCCATTTCCGAGTCGCCAAGGAGTACCCAGACAGTAGGCTCTCTTTTAATTTTTAACTCACAGTTTTTAATTTTTAAACGGATACCTAAAGACATACCTACACCTATTGATAATCCTTGCCCTAGTGATCCAGTTGCCACATCTGCCCAGGGAAACTCAGGTGTCGGATGACCCTGCAGTGGGGAATTAAACGCTCGTAATGTTAATAGTTCTTTTTGTGTGATAGCTCCCGCCACCTCATAAAGCGAGTATAAAAGCGGAGCAGCATGACCTTTGGAAAAAATAACCCGGTCATTATATATATTTTTAGGATTATTGACGTCTTGTCTTAAAACACCGCCAAAAAAAAGAGTCGTCATGAGTTCAACGGCTGATAAACAGGTTGTCGGATGACCTGAACCAGCCTCGGTTGTTGAGGCTAAAATATTGTATCTTATGCGCGTGGAAAGGGTTTTAAGATGGTTGAGTGTGCTCATTAATATAAACTCAAATGTCAAAACTCAAAGCTCAAAATTTCA
>CAZYXQ010000003.1:0-32094 GCA_964651235.1 uncultured Gammaproteobacteria bacterium | reverse complement strand
GAAACTGAGTAGATATAAATTGAGGTGTAAAAGAACTGTATAAATTAGCTTGTTCTGTAAAGTTATTGCTTTTTAATCGATCAACTTTATTAAACACATAGATTTTTGGTTTTTCCTGAAGTTTTAAATCAGATAAAATTGATTCAACTACCATGATTTTCTCCTGCATCTTAGGATCGGAAATATCAATAAGATGAATAAGTAAATCCGCATGAATTGACTCCATGAGGGTTGATTTAAATGCATCTATCAATGCAGGGGGGAGATTCTGGATAAAGCCAATTGTATCTGATACAGCAATCTTTCTATTATGTAATCGATCATACATTTGTCCTACTGCACTATCAAGTGTTGCAAACAACACATCTGCCTCTGTTTTCTTTTTTCCGGTTAAAAGATTAAAAAGCGAAGTTTTACCTGCATTTGTATAACCGATTATTGAGACCGTCTTGAAGCCTAAATCTTTTCTTCTTTTCACCTGAGTAGTTCTTAATTGTTCCATTTTGTCTAATTCCTCCCTGACACGATGTATCTCATTTCGCCAGTGCCGTTTCATAAGTTCAACATTGGTTTCACCTAGGCCCCGGGTACCGATACCACCTGCTTGTTGTGAAAATGAAGATCCTAGTCCATATATCCGTGGTCCCATGTGTCGCATCTCTGCTAATTTTATTTGCAATTTACTTTCAGCAGTTGTTGCGTGATTTTTGAAAATGTGAAGTATAAGATCAACCCTATCCCATACTTGTATCTGAGGATTTGCCGGCCAGCACAATTTTGTTATATTAAAAAGCTGTCGTGGATTGACATGAGCATTGATGACGATTATATCAATCTTTTTTTTGAGGACGAGCTCTGCTATTTCCTTTGCTTTACCTGAACCAATATATGTTGCTCCATCCGGGTGCATGCGTCGTTGAATTATTTCCACGATTTTTGCACCCTTATAGGTATCGACCAGGCTTTTAAGTTCAACAATATCCTCATAAGCCTGTTCTTTTGAAAAATAGGGGGGGATGATACTAACTAAAATAAAACGCTGCCTTTGAATAGATGACACAGGTTACATTATACAATACATCTTAAAGATTACCCGTCATGACCGCCTCTCTTATAGTTCCCATATAAGACAGGAGGATGATAAACAGGAGGGTAGCAACTACCATTGCAACAACTGCGACAAATGGCCAGTTGATATGATGCATGTGATGTGTGTAGGGTTTATTAACCACATGTTTTGCTTTTTTTGAAGCTGTTTTTTTCTTTTTTGCCATACCAATCACTTATGAACTGCTAATACTTTATTATGCACATATTGATAAATAAATACAAGGTCCAAAGATGACCTCGAAGGTTAGCTCTGGCCTCAGAAAAAGGCGTTTAGAAGGTATAATCAATGAGAAAAAAATCAATACCGGCATTTTGAGCCGCACGTTGATCTGTATGCGGATTATCTCCGATAAATAGATAATGTGAAAGAGGAACGTTTGGTTCTTTTATATGTAAAAATCCATCGGCGTTTGGTTTTACATAGGTTGCCACATCATGAGTAATGATTTTTTTAAAGACATGGCGTAACGATTCCTTTATTAAGAAATCCTGGATAACTGCGGTGGAGTTATTCGTCCAAAGATAAAACGAATAAGTATCTATATTTTCTTTCATAAATGTAAGCAGGGAAGTATTTGGGATATACCCGTTATAATGTGTAGTCTCATACATGGTTACAAACGACGATATGTTGTTCCGTGCTTTTTCCCCGTGTCTTTCTATCGCTTTGTTGGTCAGGACCAAACTCATCCATGGTTCAAATGGAATTTCTTGTGCTAACAGAGGATCAAAAGATGCAACCTTATCCCAGATTTGTTTTCGGTACATACTCCAATCAATATCCAGTCTGGCAAGGGTTTCATCAAGATCAAAAATGAGATGAGTTTTGGGATTTTGTAAGAGATATTGTTGGAGGTTAACTTGCATCATATGATCAGAAGGATTAATCCGACAGTAACCCCTATTACTCCCAATACTTTTTTCGGTGAAAAATCGTCTTTATATAAAATAGCTGCCACAACAGTGACTGCAGAGATAGAGCTTGCATTTATTGCATTGACATAACCGATGTTTGGAGCAAGGTCGATTCCCAAGGTCATAAAATAATTAAATAACCCAGACAGTATTCCAATACAAACTAGAAGCACAATATGTCTCATAGGCATATGTTTAACAACGATGTTTCGGAGACGGATTTCTATGATGATAAATGAAGTGACACATATCGAAAGAAAAACTAGTCGTTGATAGATAGAAAGTCCTGTGGTGAGTGCATATTTTGTGCCGATTGACAAAAAACCCCAGCCAAAAAAAGAAACAAATGCCAACGGAAGCCAAAGCTTATTACTGTGCGCATGGTCCTTTGTTTTGCCAATCATGATAAGGGTGGAAAATCCGATTATGATTAGTATTGCGAGTGCACTTTTTAAAGAAAGAGAAGAATGAAATAAAAAAATTGCAACAATGGTAGTAAATACTACATAGCTTTTTGACAGGATCAAGCTATATCCTGGATTTGGTGCAAATTTGATACTTTTTAGTGAGGCGACATTCGGAATATAGCTTCCAAAAATTGCAAGCAAAATGATAATTGCAAGCTGCCAAATTGAAAGGGTAAGCGTTGCATGGTTTTGGACCGCAAGTGTAATATAGAGAAAAAAAGGAATTCCCATTGAAGCAAGATTGACGAATTCTGTAGGAATCTGCAGTAATGCCGCTTTTCTGACCAATAAGTAGAGAAAAACGGAACATAAAAACATCAATAGACTTGCGGTTATCCAGTTCATATTAATATATCATTTTTTAATTTCACACCTATTCCATAGGAAGTCAAACATGGACTCCATCAATTCAGTTACATACTGATCTCTGATTATAATGACAATATAATCTTTTTTCTTGTCAAAACTAATGATACAAACAGTGTCTCCTGCTATCCGGAAGCCATGTGCATCTTTCATTTCTTTTGGCATGAGACGTACTTCTTTCAGTAATTTAGTATCAGTTTTCATAATGGGGGCAAATATCGACTCACCTGCAAATTCTACTATCTGATGTATAGATACTCCTGATTCAATCCGTCGTTTTGCAAATCGATTGACCCATGATATGTGATATGGATCTTTAAAATAGGGAAAATCCAATCTGTAGCGCTCCTTAATCATTTTGTTTCCCTGTATTGCTGCATTCAGCGAATAATCCATTGAATTTCTTATCGCTTCTATTCCTTTTTCAACACGGATGAATGTTGTTCGAGTTTCGTCTGTCTGTTTGCGCAGTGAATCGATAAAATGTGAAAGCGAATGTTCAGTTGCCTCAAGATCCTTTTTTCGTTTATGTAAAAGATCTTTTAATATCAGTGGTGAAACGAGAGAATAGGTTGTCCCGCGTTTGCGGGGAATCTGCACAAGTAATCCTTTTTCAAGAAGTGATTCAACAGCCCGGTAGCAGGAAGATTTGTCCATGTTTATGATGCGAGCCATCTCTGCAGCGGTTTTTGAACCGTTTTGCACATAGGCAAGATACACCTGTGCCTCATTTGCGGTAAGACCTAAATCAGTAAGTACAGAATTCATATTAGTTGATACTTATACGACTTAATATGATACCTTAAAGAGGATCAATATTCAAGTGCAGATAATTTAAGTAGTAGCTGATACTACTAATTCATTTACATTTCCATTCCCTCGAATTTTAGTTGACTTACTGTTTCTTTTTTCTGATATAGTTAAAGAATGGGACCAGGTTTTCTCTTAAAAAAATATCCGGGAGTATATCTATATATACTTCTCTTTATCGTTGTGTTTGCATGGGGGATAGCGCTGCAAATATTCCCATTGAAGGATACGTATTGGAACTATATGTTTAATGTGGCAAACGGATTATTATATCTTGCAGGAGGAGTAGTTGGATATATCTACGGTAGATGTAAAATGGGTAACTCCAATCTGATACGAGCAGTGATATTTCTTGTGTTTAGCCAGTTTGTGTGGGCGATTGCTTCGTTTGTTTGGGCATATTATAATACGGTGCTGGGAGTAAGTGTTCCATTTCCTTCTTATGCGGATTTATTTTATGTTTTGAATGTTGTACTTATTGGAATAGCCTGCTGGTTTTTTCTTGAACTTTCCGAAGCACAGATTACCCAGAGAAATATTACCGAATCAATTCTTATCGTGTTTTTTTCTTATTCGATGGTTTTTTTACTGTTTCAGCAGCTTCCATTATCGACAGAACTCACTTATATTGATGCACTCTCACACTTTTTATATCCGATGATCGACACCATTATTTTCTCTCTTGCATTTGTGACCTATCGTATCGGAGGAGCAAAAGTAAAGCGTTCAATGATGCTCATTTTGGTTTCAATTTTTTTGCAGATGTCCGGAGACTTTCTTTTCAGCTTTACTGAAATAACTACCACATATTGGAATGGAAGTATTTCCGATATTTTATATACACTCTCAGGATTCGTGATGACATTTGCTATCATTAGTTTTGGGAGCTGTCCGTTTACGGGTAAGGACCCCCGTAATTAAATACCATTATGACATTATCATCAATTTCAACAACCCAAAGACGAGATTTCGTCATCAGTTTTATTATTCTTATTGTACTTTTAACAATCAATTTTTTTTCCTGGCAAATATCAAAAATAGCGGTTTCTAAAAATATCCGCGATCAATTCAATGATAAAGTGTATTTCGTACGTCAACAAATTGAAGACAGGTTACAGAAACAAGAAGAATTTCTTAAAGCTGGGACCCGATTTTTTTTATCAAGTGATGGGGTAACAAGAAATGAATTTATGACGTATTTCGGTTCAGTCCGTTCTGAGAAACTCTATTCTGGAACAGAAAGTACGCTTTATCTTGAAAAAATTGCCCATAAAGATATTGATGTTTTTACCAAAAAAGTAAGAGAAGATAAATCAGTATCCCAGTATGGATACCCTTTTTTCAATATACAGATGTTGTCTGATCACGACGAGGAACATATTGTTGTTAGCATGATTGAACCGTTTGAAGAAAATAAATTATTGTTTGGATATTGTGTAAGCGGTGACCCGGTACTTATGAGTTATTTCAATGAAGCACGGGATACTAAGAAATTAATAATCACTCCTGAAGTAACGATTATGAATATTAAACGAATATTATATATTACGCCTATTTATGATCCGAAGACGCTTTCAAATTCAGTAGCAACAAGAAATGAAAATCTTACTGGATTTTTAGTCGGTTTGGTAAAAAGTGATTCCATCCTTGATGGTATTTTACCGGCAAATAATACTGACGGAGGGTTAAGTTTGGCTGTTTATGAAGGTGAAATAAGTCAGAGAGACTTGGTGAAACATACGGCCTTTTATGAAGATAGTAATGAAACTGCAGCGCTGGTAAAAAAGGAAGATTTATTTACCCGGACTGAAGTAATAACAGTAGGGGACAGAAAATGGACGGTTTTTTTTACTTCAAATCCCTATCAACAGAATCTTGATTATGAAAAAATGGTACCGAATTTATTTTTCTTTTCAGCAAGCGGATTAAGTTTTCTGATGTTTCTGCTTTTGAGCGCATCTATTCAACATCAGGTTGTTTTTGATATTCCAGATAAAACAACAAAAAAAAGTTAATCTGCTTTTTACACTGAAGCCATCTTCAGCTTCTGATCTGAGCTTCTTTACAAGTCGAATCTGAATATTCAGTGATTGATTTTGTAAAACCAAATCTACACATCTGGGCTCCAAAGAGTGTTATGGATTTGTCTTTGGTAGAAAAATAACACCGTGAGCCGGATTTCGTATATGAAAGCCCGTTTTTCTGGAAATAATCACATTCTTTGTTTTGTCCGGTGATCACTTGGAGATTGCTTAATCCCGTGATGCAGTAATCATCACTGAAATCACCCGTTTTATTGTCGTAACAAAATGCTCCTGCACTTTGTTTTGAACCGCTTGATGAAATAGCTTGCAGTGTCGTGCAGTTTATTCGTTCGGGTCCACATTGTGTGTCATTTACCTTAGGTATGGCGGTTGGTTGTATTTCAATTGTAGTTTGTTGTCTGCAGCAACTTTTTACAGTTGCAAGTCCTCCATAAACAATCCCGTCTTGTGTGACAGAATAAAAAGGGGTAAATGAACAAGGTCTACTGGGAGGACTTGCAAGAGGTTTATTTTCGATACAACCAAAGGTATCACCTTCCCGTTTTAATGTGTTTGGATTTTTACAGCAGTAAAAAACCCCCAAAAAATCTTCATTACACGGACTATTTAAATCACTGACAGTTCCTTTTGGACATTGTCCTTTTCCATTACATTTTGCACCGTCACAACTGACAAAATTATATGTGGGTGGTTTTCCTGAAGCAGCTCTACTGTCGGATGAAAGATTTGAATTCGAAATAAAAAGCGAGAGAAGGATAATAGAGGTAATTACGACAATAAGTACAAAAAAAACAAGAATCTGTTTATGATCTGTATGGTTAGCAATTTTCATATAACATTAAATTAATAATAACTGTATTGATTATAAGAAAAAAAATGATACGCTACAAGGCAATTACGTTAAGTTGTTGTTTTTTTGAAAATCGCGGTATGAAGCTATGTCAAAATCCCAGTAATATGTCGGTACCGGGATTTTTCCTTTCCCTGTGTGAGAATCTACAACATGGATAGGGAGTGCAATTCCGGAAAGAGTTCGAAATAGGGTAGTCATGATTTCAGCTTCCTTTTTGAGCGGAACAACAAATTGTTTAGTGTGCGTCATGTGGTCGCAATGAAATATATGGTAGGGTTTGATGCCGAGTTCTATACATAAGGTAAATAACCGTTTTAAAACAATCGGCGAATCATTAACCCCCTTAAGAAATACGGAATGTGAAAGCAGAATAAATCCGGCCTGACGGAGTGAAATTATCAATCTTCGGGTATATTGAGACTTCAACTCGTCCGGATGATTGATATGGAGTGCCATATATATTGGTTTTTGAGTCAAGCGGATAAGTTTTTTTAAGTTGTATAAAGAAACACGTTTTGGCTGAAGGATAGGCAGGCGTGTGTGGATACGATAGATAGTAATCTGTTTTAGTTTTTCCAATCGATTTACCAGGGAAAGGATTGATTTGATTTCTTGAAGTGGTTCTCCTCCTGAAAAGATAAATTCTTTAATTTGTTTATTTTTATGAATAAAAGAGACTATTTCGTTATCGTTCGCACGAACAAACGCATCTTCATAAAGATGTTTTCTGAAACAAAACACACAATTCATCGGACATTCTCTTGTCATTAACAGAAGAACTCTTTCATCATACTTCCATATGAGACCGGGTAATTTTTCATGTTTTTTTTCTTTGAGCGGATCCGTAACGACTCTCATAAAGAGACATTATACACATTTCCTGTTACAATAAAGAACTCATATGTTAATACACATGTCAAACTTGAATTGGGAGCTTGCCGTAGACCTTGAAGGTGGTCGGATTGAAAAACTTATCCATAAACACAACTTGATATTGGGCTCATTTAAACGAATTGATGAAAAAAAAGGTTCTTCCCATCTTTGTATTCCCAATTTTGCAGGGGAAGGAGAAACAGAATTCGGATTGCCCTTTCACGGACCGGCTCGTAACGAGAGCTGGTTTATTCGAGATGAAAAAAAAGGATTATTAACGATTTTATGCAAAATTCCTCCGACTGATTCTTATCATGCAGAATTATATATCGAACAAAAAATTGAACTTATATCAGAGTCGTTCAAACACACGATAACAGTAGAACATACGGAGGGAGAACCAGTACCCGTAAATGTAGGAGTACATAATTATTGGTCTACTCCAACCGGATGGAAGGGGTTGAAAATAAACGGAGTTGATGTAACTGAAAAAGTAATAAAAAACGGTTGGATTTCAGTACGAAAACATAATCGAATTACACTTCCTGGATCAATATCCTATAATTTAAACCTAAGAGGATTTAATCATATGGTGTTGTGGTCAGCTCACAAGAATACCATGCATGATACACACTATGTTTGTATTGAGCCGGTACGAATATATGGTTCATCATATAAAAATGAAAAAAAACTTATACTTTCACCCCATAAACAATTTATCTGTTCTCAGGAAATTGTTCCAACCACCTCATAATTTTACATTGTAAATAGCCTGTAGTTGTGATAAAATACATAAAAAGTACGTATAATTCAACAATTTTATACAATGACAAGAAGAGAAATTCATACTCAGTATATTCCTCCAAGAAACGGATTGCGGTCAGGAGTAAATCATAACAATCGTTTTATTCCTCATAAGAGAGATCCAATAGTTGATGGATTGGATCGTGCCCATATGGTACCAGGTGAAATTGATCCCGCATCATCTTTACTATTGTGGATAACGTATCTTAGTTTTGCTGCCGCACCTTTTGCTTATGGTTTCTCCGGCTCTCAGGATTTTGAAGCACCTGCTATTGATGTGGCGCGTCCGGTCGGAGATATCGCAGCATCGGTTTACCACTCTGTAATTGATCCGTTATTGCCCTCAACACCGCATCTTACTGCAGGAATAATCCGTAAGCATTTGGGAGACTCTTCATGTAATGGCGGTGTCTCTGAGGCCGCATTTAATGCTTTTACTAACGGGCGGATATCTTTTCAGGAATTGTTGGCTGCCGGTGCATCAATCATCAGAGACACGGATGGAGTATATTATCAACTGGGAGGATCATCAGGGGGGAAAAAAGTATCGGCCCAGATCGTGCCAGTAGGACGACTTAATCATAAAATTGGGGAGCGGGTTTTACACGGACTTCAACAGGCTGCATTAAACGGTGCAAATAAGGCTGCTGCAGCGGTGGGGCAAGATAACCTGTTCCAGACAGATGCATCTTGGGTTCCAGAGCTTTCTGAAGAGGATCGTATATATATTGAGGAGCGATGCGGTGGAGCAGAAGAGGGGGGGAATATAACAAATCCTACGTTAAGTCCTGCTGATATTGAACAAATACAAAAACAGATTCCATTTTATTATCCTGAAGCAACTCCTATCCCTCCTAATCAACCCTTGGTGATTGCTCCAGACAGGCTTGTATACGGAACATTGCTTGCAGGTGGTGTGACAGCTGTTGATGCACCGCTTGTCGAAGATCTTGCGTTTAAAAAATTGACGGAAAACGGATGGATGTTTGTAAAATCCAATAAAGGTGCTGGAGAACAGGTGTTTTATCATCCATCAATGGATAAATTTTTAAAGATAAATCTTTCAGGAAAACCTGCCGCTGGACTTATTACAGAATCACTGCAAATGCGGGCTGGTGTTGAACATGCATTTGGACTTTCAGCTGAGGAGGCAGCGAATTGGGTAAGGTTAGTTAAAATTCCTGGAGGACCAGGACAGGAATTTCTTGCAGTTGAGTCGCGATACTTAGGAGTAAACGTTGGAAAAGCAGTCCAAGAGGGTATGATAAGAGCAGATGAACTTCCTCAATTATTTGAGGAATTGTATGACACAAGTATGGCTATTGCTAGAAAAACAAATAAATACAACATGGATCTTAATGCTGGTAATGTGTTGCTTGCAATTGATCCGAAAACAGGAGCGAGGAAACTGATAATCATTGACTGGGCTAAATCAATGAATGTAAATGCAGAAACCCAAACAATAAGCTCTATGGCACAGGCCACTGCGCTAAGGAAATTTATGAGAAGTCTTCCGATAAAAGATCGAGAAAAATTTCTAAGCACAATTTATGCAAATACAGGAAAAGTTGAATTGCGTACCGTTCTTGCAGAATTGGGAAAAAGGGAAAATATTACTTCATTTGCCAAAGCAGGAGCAAAAGGAGCGCTTTCTTTGGGATTGACCATTGTTGCGCTTGCTTTGTCTGCTGAGGATGTTGAAGCAGCAATGCTAACCGCTGCTCAAGAAGGCGGGGAATTCCATATGGATATAGCCTATTTACCTCTTATTCAATCGGGGGTGGATAAGGAATGTGCCGATATTGGTTCAAGAATTGCAGAATATCCGGGAGAAAACGGTTTTGATGCAATAAGTTCAATTCCGATAACAACAGCTCTAGCTGATCAATGGAAAAAAGTGCTTGATGAAAAACAGGGAATCCGCAACAAACTGATTCTTTATAACTTTTACGATCAGGCAAGACCTACAACCGGAGGATTTCAGCCGGGGTTTACTCCTGTGTTTACGGGAATTGATGTTGGATATGATCCGGCCGGGAATCTAGCCATGTTTAGGACAGGAACGGATGAACTATTAAAAGACGGAGATGAAGTACTATTATTCACAACTTCGCGTAATAATCAAAAAGAACGAGGAATAGAAGTATATAAAGTCACTTTGAAAATGAATAGCACAACTGACTCCCACGGGAATATCAACCCCTTTACGTTAGCAAATAAAAGGTTAATATTTTTTATGCCGATTCAATAATATAAATTATGAAAGAAAGCATCAGGAAATACATACCAAGACCAATTGGAAACAAGGTACGTATGACAAGTGAATGGTTAAGAGAAATATCGTATTCCTGTCGTAAGGCACTTGTATTATATCTGTATGCACATGTACCTCAAGTAACAAACTATATAAAACCTGTTAAAAGACTTGAGACATATGCTGATCCTGAATTACACCAAACTCTATTAACTCCTGAACAACGGGCAGAGCAACAAAGAGAATTTACTGAATCACAGTCAGAATAACTTCAAACTAATTATTTGGATGTTATTGAAAATGTTACTTCATGAATCGAATCTTCTTTAGGCTTTGAAGAAGCTTCAATTGATGCATTCGCAAGAGGACCATAAAGATGTTGAGCAATAAAAAGTCCGTACCCGGTATTACTTGTATTACTTATCTGTTCTGATTTTTCTTTTTCTGTTCCAAGTTTGAAAATTTGTTCAGTATCAATCTGATGGTCTGAGAGATTTGAAACAGTTATTGTTCCACTTTCCTGACTAATTCTGATTGAGTTCGGATCTGATGCATGTCGTTTGGCATTGCTCAAAAGATTTAATAACATAACCGCTTTTGGTCCCTGAACTGAAAAGTCAGTAAATGAATCTGGTTGAATCCCATTTAAACTGAGTAAATCTGAAGCTCTTACTTCAGTTTCTTGCAGTACTGCTAATTTTTCCGGTGTAGGTGATTCAAGGAATGTAATTGATGCTTTTAATAAAGGAAAACATGCGTAGAGTGGTTTAAGTTTTTTGTCAATGACGTCTTTTGCATATGTATCAAAACCGGGATTGTCGCTTGTAAGTGAGTTAAAATCAAGTTTCAACATCTCTTCAAAATATGTAATCTTTTGCATGGGTAAGCGGTTATCATCCGGAACGATTTTGTTAAAAAAAGTATTTTTTCGTACTGAATCATAATAGGTTACAATACCAACTAGCGGGGTTGTAAAATTGTCTGAGAGATCATGCAAAATCAGATTACCACGTGCAGCTGGAGATAGTTGTCTGACTTGTTGATAATTTTTTAAAAACGAGAGGTATCCCGGAGGAAACGGAACATAGTGTTCCGTTGGCGGAGTTTGATTTGGACCTTCTTGACTTAACACAACGTATAGTATAGCATAGAGCTCACAAAGAATTTTGGATGTCTAAGCAGAATAGGTTATAAATCATAAGAGATGAATGACCGAATATTTACGTCACTTTAGACCATCTTTATTGGGTGATATACGGTATGGTGACATGATTGAGCAGGGAATGATACTTTCTCCCTCAAAACTTTCCTCCTGTTTGCAGGAGGCACAGAGATTTCTTATGACTGAACCAGGTCCTCATCTTCTTGATCGGATGCGGACTACTCCGGACTGGTTGGGATGGTGGATACGGTATCTAGAAAATGTTGAATCAAGTGAAGATCTTTTTATTCCATCTGCCAAATTACAAACACCTAGTTGTATTGGTCAGGCTGTTTCGCAATCAGATAGTTCTTCCGGACTCATTTTTATGGCGGGTGCTGAAGGAACGATAGGGCATAGAGAGGCTTTAAATTACATGTCTCAGTGGGTTGATCAACCCATACTTCTTATAGAACCTGAAGAGTATATGCTTCAAAAACCAAGAGGAGGTTCATTATTGCCGATTGAAGTGCGGCTATCCATGTGGTGTCATCATCCGTCTCCTGCATATGTGGGAATGGTACCCGCGAGACCTTCTGAAGTTGATATAAATACATTTTATCAAACGGTATTTGATGAAACACACGCACAGTATTGTTTTGTGACAGCAGGTGATCCGAATGAAGATATAAAAAGAGCAAGAGGAGAAACCGCACAATTTACCCGTATTCCTTTTTTCCCTTCACCTTCAACGAGCGAAGGAGTACAAAAATTACTTCCGGATATGAGAGAAGATGCAGAAGATGCACTTGGAGTGGAACTTGCGAGACGAAAAACGCTATACTAAGGAGTATGTTTTTGATTCATCATACTACTCACACCTTAAGAAGTTTTGATAATACTCTCCTATATTATGAAAAAACAGGAAAAGAAGAGATAGTACCGAGTCTGTTATTTCTTCACGGCATGGGAGGAGATCTGACCGCTTGGAATAAAGAGCGCCAAGAGTTGGTACAAAAAGGTTATTCATCCATAGCGGTAGATCTAAGAGGTCATGGTCTTTCAGGAAGACCTGAAGACATTCATCAATATGAGTTGTCAAATTTTGTAAAAGATATTTCGCTTTTGATAAAAAAAGAATTTAAAAGTCCTCCCATTATCATCGGACATTGTTTCGGGGGGATGATAGGAATACTTCTTGCTTCAACACACCAACAGATCGCACAAGGATTGGTGCTTGTTGATACCGGATATAAGCCTCCATTTATGAGTTCTTTCGGTTTGGATAATATATTCATAAAAGGTTTCGTGAAGCTTCTTCTTCCTATTCTTCCCTCGGCGCACCTGAAAGGACATATTAACTTTGATGATTTTGTTGACACACATGATTTTGATCCTTTAAGGATAGCAAATGATATGATGCATGTATCCTTAAAAAGTTATTTTATGATTATTCACAATCTTCAGAAGTATGATGCTCTTACCATTCTTTCCCGGATAAAAATACCAACCCTGGTTGTTCAGGGGACTCATGATTTGATTTTTCCTGTACCTGTGGGACGTAAGATTCATAAACGAATAGCACATTCAGAGCTGCAACTTATTGAGGGAGGAAATCATATCGTTGTTTTGAACAATCCAAAACAACTGACTGACAGTATTGCTTTTTTTGCAGGAAAAACTGCAAAAAACCCATCAAGGGTTTAGGGTAAATGAGGTAAGAAGAGGGTCAAAAACTGATTTCATTACTTCATCAGAACTACCGGATGCATATATAAAATATAAAAGCTTTTCTTTTTTAATTATAGTTAGATTGTATGCCAAAGCCCCAAATTCCCCTTCGGTAAAAGGTATGGTGTAACTGGCTCCTTCAACATTTCCTTCTTTGATAAGCCCTAAACTTACACGGTCTTCAAGAAGCGGAGTGCAGTTTTCTTTCACCCATGATTCAGGTGTTGTACCCTTCAGTTTCTTTTTTGCTACAGATACAATGAGTTGATTTTCTTGTTGTGTTTTGTCAGTAAAAGTAACACTCATTTCTGCAGCACCTATTCCGCAAAACCCGATAAACGGTTCCTTCGTATCAAAAACAGGCTCATAACCGGGTGGATATGAAAATGTATAGTCTTTATCAGGTGAAAGATATCTGGTGGAAAGACCGGATTTGTTTTTTGCTGGTTTTTTCGATGGGGATACAACGGAAGCAAATTGAGTAGGTTGGGGAGAATTGGAGCTTGTATTTTTTTTGCCAAGCGAAATGATGAGTAAACCAATTACAAACAAAGTAATGATCCCCAATGATGCGGCAACCAGGATGACGGGCGGTTTTTTTGACTGCATCAGGACCGGTGGTGGGTCTTGTGGGGGGGGTACAGGAGGTATCTGAACGGTTTCATCAACTGTTTCTGGAACAAGTTCTTCTTGAGCAACTTCCGGTTGAAGAGGGGTCTCTTGGATAGCAGATTGAGGATCAGAAGGGACCTGGGCTGTATTGGTTGGTGTCGGAACTTCTTCCATATATTTCATTATAATACACTTTATTCAAAGGAAAAAGATGAAGGAGAAAGGGGGGCAAATTCAAAATCCAAAACCTCCTCAAGCACAACACGTTCCGCTTGGGTAAGATGAGTCCATATATCATGAAGCGGAATTGTGTTCATTTCGGCAATCATTTCAAGAATCCGGGTAAGTGAAATCATGACATCAATTGAAAACGGTTTTGGTTTACGCATAAGTTCTCTTACGGATGGATGAATGGGTACAGTTCTTTGAAGTGAAGGGACTGATTGAAGCCAGAGAAATGGACGTCTATTATCGGAAACTAGTTTCATCCATGCATATCTGTCTTCATCCTTTTCGGTAAGAATAAGTATAAGATCAGTTCCTCTTATACGTTCCGGATTATGCGGATTTGAAATTCGACCGGGAAAATCCGCGACTACAAGACCGGCGGGAATATTGTTATATGCTGCAATAGAGGAGAGGACTTCTTCTTCAGGCACTGCGTTTCTTTTTGTTCTTTGATCCCATGCAATTTCACCTGCTATGGCTGGTCCTGATTGTGAGTAAAGATCAAGATCCACATACTGAGTCGGAACACCGTATACTTCCAGTAGTTTGAAATATGAATATGCAAGAGTTGTTTTTCCGAGATTTGGATTTCCGACAACTCCAAGTCTGAACGGAAGGGTTTGAAGATGAGGTGTAAGTTCAATACCCCGTAATGCAAGCCTTCTGCCTACAAGGTCATAGGTATGATCATAATTATGTAGAATGTCGGATGCTTGTGCAGCCAGAATCTTTGCTCGTCTATTGATGAATCTTTCTGAGCGGCTCATAATTAATCTCTCTGTGTAAGTGGATTATATCATCTTGACAAACTAATATCATATACTATAATCATCTCACCTATGTCATCGCTTCACAGACAAGAGACATCTTCAATTCATGCATCAAATATTTTCTATCCCGGTGATAGACCAGAGCCAAGAAGAAAATATGAAGGAGTGTGGGATGATCCATTGAAATTCTTCAGATGGGCAGCAGAGCATCAAGACAGACGAGTTTCTGTTGAAACCCCGTTTCGTGTAAAAGCTGCTGATTTGGGACTTGCCATAGTTGAAGATGGCGCAGAGTTTATCATCCCCTCAATAACAGGAGAAGTAGTGATAAAGGGATCTGACGTACACAGAGATGAATTTGTGCGACTCAGGATCGGAGAAAGAGAACTAATGGTACCACGACATACTGGAATGAGACCGGATGGGTTACTTTCGGTTTCAACATATGATTCTATACAAAAAGATCCGCGAGTTGATACATTGAACTTTCCGCTATTTGGGTATGAGGGAAGTATCTATGATCGAGGAATGGTGTGGATACGGGCAGGAGAGAAACCGACGATTCATTATGTAATTGAGCCCAATCACGATAAAAAACCATCCGAACTTCTAGGTAACCATCTTGGTATGATCAATGAAACAACAAGACAGCTGGGTGATTTACTTGCACAAGGTCCGTTTTAATAATAACCCTTCCTTTTTTTTAGCCTTTTTACAGATGTTGGCGTAGTGTAGAATAAGTACTATGGAGGATAATAAATCAAAGATTTCTCAACTATTGTTTATTGTTACAGTAGTTATTTTACTTCTCATATTAGGATACGGAATATTTCTGCTTATTCAAAAAGCTGACTCGCGACCAAATGATATTAAAAATAATGATTCTCATAAGGTAATCAAAAAAATTACACCATCTCCGTTGGCAGGAGGTAGTTTTCATTTGAAAAAATCGAAAGAAAATATGCTCCGTATGGATGAGCAGTTTTCAGTATCAGTAGAGGCAAATTCACTTGATAAACCAGTTACGGGTTTTGACATTGTGCTAACATTTGAACCTTCTTCACTTGTGGTAGGTCATATACAAGAGGTACTTTCATCAAACTATAAATATATTGTTAAGAAAAATACAGATTCCGTCATCATCTCAGGAATACCGCTGACACAGGAAACGGATCTCATCGTTTTTGATAAAACGATCATATCCACTGTTGATTTCACCGTAAAAAAAACAGGCAACACTTCGATTAAAATTAAATATGTTCCGGAAAGCAGTACAGATTCTAATCTTATCTGTGAAGGGAAAGATATACTTACGCAGACATCCGGAGCAACGATTGTGTCTGGTCAGCAGATTTCTCTTTCAAAAGGTACTCCGAGTATAATCCCAGGGACTCCTCTTACCCTTACTTTGACTGAGACGGTTATTCCAGAGTCTGCATGTCGGGATTGTTTTACCAGAACCGCAATAGATGTTTTCTCAAGCGATATTGGTACAAAGAGCGCGGTTGCATTTAGTTCCGGCGGGTTTGCAGGACTCGTAAATAATACTGCAGTTGAATATGGCTATCAGTTTACATTGGTGGAAATGAAAAAGGACAGTGCAACTATTTCAATTATTAAAGAATGAAAAAGGTAACACTTGCAGTACTTCTTGGGTTATGTGTTATTGTATATGGTCTTTTATTAATAAATATCAGACTGTATAGTACCCGTGCTTCAGGCAACCCGGGTATGAATTTTGATGCAGCAAGTGATGAGTCTTTGGTACAGTTTTATGAAGGTGCTGCAAATATAAATCTTTACTCGGCTCAGGAAGCTCTTTTTACGACTTCAAATGCAGGCGCTGTTGGAGTAACTCAGTTTCTTGCCGATGCTCCATCTGCAGGAGATACAACCATTATTCCCGAAGGGTTTGCAGAACAAGCTGTTGCAACAAGGCAGTTGTACTCCGGGAATCAGGTACACTATTTTTATCAACAAACCATTTCGGGAGTTCCTGTATATGGAGCAACACTTTCAGTCCATCAGCAGAACGGAAATCAGATTTATGCTTTAAACGGAAATCTTGCTACAGAAAGTGAGGTATTTTCAGGGAGTATTAGTGAGGAAAAAGCCATTTTGATAGCGCTTGAAGAAGGTAAAAAAGAAGCAAGTTCAGATGCAGTAAAAGTCGGTCAGGTCGAGCAAGTTATTTTTAACGGACAGGCACTTGGAGTATCGGATGACTCACAAAATTATCTGTCCTTTGCTGTTACTATCCTTTCAAATGATGAAAATATGGCATTCGGTCAAAAATATCTTGTTTCATCGGTTGATGGAAGTATATTATTTACGGAAGGCGTGATACGTCAGGCGCTTGATCGGCAGATTAAAGATTGTAAGAATTCTGCAAGTTGTTCCAAGTCGCGAAATGAAGGTGAACCTGCAGTAAATATTGCAGATGTGGATAAAACATATGACGTATTGGGAACTTCTTATGAGTTTCTGAATACGATGTTGTCCCGGGATGGATTTGATGGAAAGGGGAGTGCATATGTGGCGAATGTGCAGTATCGTGATCAGACCTGTCCGAATGCATGGTTTGACGGAAGACAAATCTCAATATGCAAAGGTCTTGCAGTGCCAGATATTATAGTTCATGAATTCACTCATGCGATGAATAAATCCGGCCCTGCATTTTTATATGCAAATCAGAGCGGAGCGATCGATGAAGCGTTAGCTGATATATATGCATATGCGGTGGATAATAACTGGACAAGCGGTGAAGAGTCTTCACTTGGAATCATCAGATCACTTGAGGATCCGGCGAAATACGGTCAGCCCGACAGATTGTTTTCTACAAATTATTACTGCGGAACTCAGGATCAAGGAGGGGTTCACAAAAACGGAGGGATTTTAGCTAAAGCATTTTATTTAATGGTTCAGGGAGGATCATTTAACGGATGTACGGTATCGGCAGTAGGAAAAGAAAAAGCTTATAAAACGATGTATAAAGCAACTCATACATATATGAATGCATCAACAAATTTTAAGAGTGCATATACCGCTATTAATCAAGCCTGTGGTGAGTTAAACGGAGGGGCTGATTCTGTGGACTGTAACAATATTAAAAATGCAATGCTTGCTGTAGAGATGGATCAGCAACCTGACGGAAGTCAGAAGGGCCCTACCTGTGATAAAAAAACCGGACAAAAACCCGTGTGTACAACAGGCGGAACAACTCCAAGCGATGGTCCTTCACCCACTGCGGGCGGGACATCTCCTACTAAACCTCCAACAACACCCACACAAGCTCCGGGAACAAAAGGCGCAATAACATTGAACATGCGAATACGGTTACAGGGACTATTTAATAAACCTCCAGGGGATGCGAAAGTTCCCGTTATGGTTAAGCTAAGCGGTAAAGGAGGATCACCTCCACAACAGACTGTACAATTTGATTTTCAGTCAGACGGTACGTTAAATGGTAGTGTAAAATTTGACAATATGACATCTGGTTCCGGATATACGTTATATGTCAAAGGTCCCAAACATCTGCAACGGAAAATTTGCAACAATGAACCCATAGAAATTAAAGAAGGCGGATATCGATGTGAGGAAAGCAACTTAAACTTAAAAACTGGAGATAATGCATTGAATTTGGCGGGTATATTGCAGCTTGCCGGAGATATTCCCGATGAGAACGGGAAACAGGACGGAATAATAAATTCATTTGATATTTCCTATGTACAAAATAATTCAGGCAAGAGTGATCCCGGAACAGTAAAACGTGCAGATCTGAATTATGACGGAATAATTGACGGAAAAGATTATTCATTGATTGTGACTGATAATGCGCTTTGGAGTGATCAAAATTGATTTTTTAATATATACTTATTCTGTATATGATTCAACACAGGGATGTGTTCGTAAAAGCACTTGAAAATCAGCTTGAGCCGAATATTGTGAAGCACTCTTTAGCTCTTGAGGCTTGTATGGGGGGGATCTATGATTACCTTTCGTCAAATGCGCTGTTATCTGCGGATGAACCTTCAAAAGATGAATGGTTACTAGCCGGGCTTATTCATGATGTTGACTTTGGGGGGGAGTTTAAAGATCAGCATCCTTTAAAGACAAAGGAAGCTCTCCAAAAATATGGACTTACCATATCTGAAACAGTCTTTACTATTGTAAAAGCACACGCACCCGACTTGACCGGATATCAGCCGAAAACAAAAGCTGAATGGGCAATCTTTTGCGCCGATTCTCTTACCGGACTGATAATCGCTGTTGCACTTATCCTTCCTTCCAAAAAACTAAGCGATGTAAAACTGTCTTCTGTAATGAAGCGTTTTTTAAAACAACCGAAGTTTGCAGCAGGTACCCGACGGGATGAAGTTGCACTCTGCAGCAAGCCGGAAGGATTGGGACTATCACTTGAAAAGTTTGTTGAGATATGTCTTCACGCGATGCAGGGTGTCGCATCTCAAATCGGATTGTAATAAAAAATCCATAGATAAAATTGATTGTGCTTTTGTACAATAGGAGAAACAGATGAAGCAATCTACACACATAAGGTACAGAAAAAATCTTATTGCATCGATATATTATCAGATACCAACAGTATCGAAGTCAACTTTTTTTACCCATGCTGCGTCGTCGCTTCAGGTGGGAATACAAACTAGGAAAAAAAACTCACAGATTAAATCCCATATACACCCACCATTAAAACCGGTTATCCATAATACCTATGAGGTTCTGTACGTAGTGCGAGGTGAAATGACTACTACCTTCATAAACGATAAAGGAGAAGTATTAAAGCGGATGTCGGTAAAGGCGGGAGATCTTATTATCCAATATCAAGGAGGACACTCGTTTGAATTTGTTAAAAAAACCATTCTTTTTGAAGTAAAACCAGGTCCTTATACGGGAGGACATATCACCATCAATGAAAAACAGAATAATCCAGGTAAGTGAACCTCTCATCTCAAAAAAAGCAAAACAGCTCGTACACGACTGTCTTAATACCGGTTGGATTTCTTCTCATGGAACGTATATAAATGAATTTGAAAAGGAATTTGCAGCATATCTTGGATTACCATATGCCGTGTCTACCAATAATGGGACCTGTGCTTTGCATCTTGCTCTAGCAAGCCTGCGTATTGGTTTAGGAGATGAGGTAATAATACCGGATCTAACAATTATCTCTGATGCATTTGCTGCAATATATGTAGGAGCAACTCCTGTTTTTGTTGACGTGGAGCCTCAAAGCGGAAATATAAATCCGGATCTGATTGAAGAGAAAATTACAAAAAAAACGAAAGCAATAGTGGTTGTTCATCTTTATGGACGTGCTGCTGAGATGGATAAAATTATGAAACTAGCCAAAAAACACAATCTGTATGTGATTGAAGATGCCGCTGAAGCAATAGGGGTATCATATCGAGGAAAGAAAACTGGTACATTCGGCGATGTGAGTATTTATAGTTTTTATGCAAATAAAATAGTGACAACGGGAGAGGGCGGAATGGTTGTTACCCAAAACAAAAAAATATTTGAACGGGTAAAACTCCTCAAAAATATGGCGCATCGACCTCACGCTCGCTTTCATCATGATGAACTTGGATTTAATTATCAGATGACCAATATTCAGGCAGCTTTGGGATTGGCACATCTTAACATGTTGAACCAGAATATCAAAAGAAAAAAACATATTGCGTCTTTATATACCCGTCTTCTTGCTCCTGTAACACAGGTTACTATTCCTGCAGGGTTATTTCCTGAGGAAGATGTATGTTGGATGTTTGATATTCAGGTACCGACAAAACATGATAAGGAAGAATTGATGGAATATCTGAAAAATCATAACATAGAGACGCGGACTTATTTTTTACCGCTCCATCAACAGATTGCATTGTCAAGGTATAAAAGTACAAAAGAATCGTATCCGGTAAGTGTTAATCTGTACGAAAGGGGATTATATCTTCCTTCCGGGTTACCTATTACAGATAAAGAAATATCTATCGTAGGAGGGCATATCCGCAGTTTTTTCGATAATAAATGAAAAATAGACAATACAGTGAAATGTTTGCCCTTGAAGATACCTATTGGTGGTTTAAGGGAAAAAGGGCTTATATAAAACAAGTATTGCCAAAAACACAAAATAACAACATTCTCGATATCGGGTGCGGGACCGGAGGATTAACACAGTTTCTTACTTCATGGGGTACAGTTACGGGACTTGAACAAAACGATAGGGCACGTTATTATGCAACAAAAAGAGGGATTCACGTGGTTAAAGGATCTGCAAATAAACTACCATTTAACAGTAAATCGTTTGATATCGTTACTCTTATTGATGTGTTATACCACAAAGGAATAAATGAACATAATACACTCAAGGAAATATATCGGGTGTTAAAACCCCGAGGAACGCTTCTGTTAATGGATTGTGCGCTGCCTCAATTATGGAGTCGTCATGATACAGTGATGGATGCAAGAAAAAGGTATCTGAAACATGAGCTTGAAAAACAGATTGTTCAAGCTGGATTTACCGTTTCAAAATCTACCTATATTTTTATGATCACATTACCTCTGATGTATGTACAGCGGTTGTTGTTTGCCCGTAAAGTAACAGTCCGAACAATTAATGCGTTACCAGAATGGTTAAATAAATTATTGTATATTCTTATTTATTTCGAATCACACGTCATTCGTTTTATTCATTTACCTATCGGAAGCAGTGTGTTAATATATGCTAGAAAATGAATAAACCGTACGTATCAATTATTATACCAACATACAATGAATCACAAAATATTATAACTCTTATTCATCAGATAAGAACAATTCTTCATAACGAATCTTATGAAATTATCGTAGTTGATGACAGAAGTACTGACGGTACATACGGCATGGTGCGTAAACAACTCAAATCCCTATCCCATATCCGTCCGTTTCTCCATAAAGGAACACGTGATTTGGGTAAGTCAATTCTGCTTGGAATAAAACAGGCAAGGGGTGAGATTATTATCGGGATGGATGCGGATTTTAATCATGATCCGCGTGTATTACCCAGATTAATCCGTACGATACAATCATGCGATTTGGTTGTTGCAGACCGTTTTATCAAAGGGGGAGGGATGGAAGACAAACATACACATGTTCGCAGCTATCTATTTAATCTGATGTTACGATTAATTTTTGGATTCCCCATCATGGATAATACAAGCGGTTATTACGCAATAGCAAAAAAAGATCTTATAAAACTTAACTTAAAAAGAATTTATTACGGATACGGAGAATACCACATGAGACTCGTATATCTGGCGCATACGAACGGATTGCACATGAAAACAGTGCCTGTCTATTATCGAAAACGGTTTTTTGGGGTAAGCAAATCAAAACATATGAAAATGTTTTTTTCGTATTTGAAAACGGCATGTATGTTATCACTACAAAGAAATGCTTCTTGATTTCTATCCTATAGTATAGTATACTATACTCTATGACCGAACCTAATTATCATGTAAAAGGAGAAGCCGAAAGAGCTTCAATACATTCAGTAACCCAGTTAGTTTCCACACGAATGAAACAGGTTATTGATAATCAAACCGCAGCTGATCCTAACGGCATATTTCATAGTGGTGCAGGGTTTTTAAGGTGTTGTTTTGACACCTACGAAAGAATACTTTCAAAAGTTGAGTCGGCTCAAACCCCATTACTTTGTCCGACGGAATTTACCGATAACGTTGATGTTGTATTATATGAGTGGGATATGAGTTCAGGTAAAATTCGAACTTCTGCCGCAAAACGACCTGCTCGTTATTTTTCAAGTTCTGCAGTTATCAATGAATCGGGTAAACAAAACTTACCTTCAGATCCTTGCGATGAACAGCTCCAGGTACGGGTGACCGTAAGTGAATTAAATCACCAGGATAATGAAAAATTACAGGCTTCACGTGAATTGATGAAACATCCGCCAACCGATCAACCAGAGCTTCATCAAACTCTTATGGAAAGAACTGAATCGAAACGGGAATATTTAAAATCCATTTGGGAAAGAAAAATGACCTTTGATTTTATGTCTGCCTATTTTAATAAAGACTTGGGATCAGTAGACTCCGGTTCAAATGCAACATGTGTGTTAACAGAGTACCCTGATGGTCGTATTACGATAAGTGTTTATAATCATAAAGTAAGTGAAGATCCAACAAGAAGAGGAGTATTAACTGAATTAATTGATGTGGTTGATATTACCGAAGTATTTGACAAATCTACATTTGATCTTGTTTTTACGTCAATTCAGACCGCAATTAGAAAAAACGAAGCGCTACAGGTTCGGGGTAAAAAGTAAAATGTACACCTCCGAAGTGAGATTGGGTTGAAAGATAAGGGTAAAATACTTACTTAAAAAAAAGGTAAGTGATAAAAAATTGATTTTGTACAACCTTGCATTGTTCATACATACGTTGAGTAAATCCAATATTTTATTTAAATAGAAAGATATCAGTACTTGTAACTATAAGATTTGAATTGTTGGTTATAATGAAATAATCGATGAATACCGAATTATCGATAGGACAAAATCTAAACGTCAAGGAGGCTCGTCCAGTAGTAATTGCCAAAAAAGGTAGAACAGAGCTGCCTACCATTACTCATGCAACTGGAGAAAAGGCGGGTTGGAGGGAAATTAGTGGATATGATAAAGCAGACAAGGATCGAATGTGGGAAATTGACCAAAAAAATCCTGGCGTTGATAATATTGGAGGTAGAGCTACTTCAAAACTTGCACTAACTCGTTGGTTTATGGATTTGCAAAGAAAACCTGGAATTCATATTTATGCCGTGACAGGTCAGTTAGATAATGAAGGAAAACCGCTTGTCTCGAATCAAAAAGGAGAAATTGAAGGATGGATTCGTACAGATGAGACAGAAGAGGAAAGAGAACGTTATAAAAGAACTTGTCAAAGTGATCTATCAGATAGTATTCCGGTTACAGAACTTGCTTCAATAAAAAGAATTGATCCACATATGCCACATGGACTCATGTCTAGTGCCAGAAGACAAATACTGCTTGAAATATTACGTCAAGATATCAATAACGGTTTGTATGTTGGTACAAAGGATAATGTAATAAAACCCAGACGTGTTGTTACTGCTTATGTTGCACATAATAATACTAATAGACTAGAGGTAATCCGATCTCTTGAAGCATCTGGTCTTACTAAAGTAAAAGAAGGAGTAGAATGGATTGAGGGAGATCCAGATGAAATTTGTGATCTGTATGTACTAGACTGGCAAAAGTTACAGGAAATTGAAGAAAGAAAGACGCAGGATGCAATTCTTACCAAACTCAAAATGCTCTCAGGTGAAGATGTTGAGCTTGTATCAACAATTCCGGACAGTGTTGAATTACAACAAGCAGAGCTTAAGAAACTAAGAAAAACTATAAAAAATGGGTGACTGACGGGAGTTGAACCCGCAACATTCGCCTCCACAGGGCGACGCTCTAACCAGGTTGAGCTACAGTCACCAGATACCAAATTCAGCTTCTATTTTATCATATCTTTCTGAAGCATTCACATGTTGAAATAAATTCATTATTGAAAAAGATAGTTGGGTTTGCTATTCTTTTTACACCTATGGAAATAAAATATTTGGGACACTCTTCCTTTTTAATAAAAACCAGAGATGTACGTATTGTTACCGATCCGTTTGACGCAAAGATGGTGGGGCTTCGTTTTCCTAAGACGGAATGCGACATTGTAACGATATCGCACAATCATAAAGACCATAATCAGATTGATGCTGTTTCAGGTGAACCTACTGTTTTTGACTGGCCAGGTCAGTTTGAGAAAAAAGGCGTACGAATATGGGGCTTTAGAACATATCATGATAATAAAAAAGGTGAGGAACGAGGAGAAAATGTAATGTATAAATTTGAGGCAGAAGGGATTTCGGTTCTTCATTGCGGAGATTTAGGCATGATTCCTGAGGATAGTTATCTTGATGAGATAGGTGACGTGGATGTGCTCCTGGTACCGGTTGGAGGAACATATACGCTTGATCCTGAAGAAGCACTCAGTCTTATTAAAAAAGTTGAACCTGCTATTGTTGTTCCTATGCATTTTGGGGGTGAGGGCATTCTATTAAAAGAGCTTGCACCCCTTCATGATTTTCTTAAAACAGTAGGCCAAGAGGGGATGACGCCAATTGAAAAATTGATAGTCAAAAAAGAGGAACTTGAAGAAGAGATGAAAATTGTAGTACTCAAAGCAGGATAACTTATTTTGAATTTTGGGTTTTGAATTTTGATTTATTGATATGTCCCTATCTTCCGATGCATTAAAAGTACCCCCTCAGGATCTTGAAGCAGAAAAATCTGTACTTGGTGCGGTTTTAATCGATTCTACTGCGATAAACACGGTAGCTGAATTTCTCAGAGAGGAACATTTTTACCGTCGTGAACATCAACTGATCTACGGAGCATGTTTGCGTCTATTTGAAAAACAACAGCCAATTGATGTGGTAACCCTGAAAAATCAACTTACTCATGAAGGTCACTTAAAAACTGTCGGAGGTAATACTTATTTATCTGAATTGATTAATGCCGTTCCCACATCAGCCTATGTCGAACATTACGGCAATATCGTAAAAAATCATTTTGTCAAGCGCCGTCTTATTGATTTAGGATCGCGGACTGTAGAAAAAGCGTTTGACGAAAAAGGAGATGTAAAAAAGCTTCTTGATACTGCAGAGTCGGAGATATTTGCACTCGCTCAACAGCATTCGCACCGTGATTTTATTGAACTGAAAGAGATACTGGCAACCAGTTTTGAGCGATTGGAAGAGTTTATGAAACTGGGTGGAAAACTACGGGGAGTACCAACGCATTATCCGGAACTGGATAATAAACTTGCAGGACTACAAGACTCCAATCTTGTAGTGCTTGCCGCACGGCCAGGAATCGGTAAAACAACCTTTGCGTTAAATATTGCGTCCAATGTTGCGCTAAAATCAAAAATACCGGTAGGATTTTTTTCCCTCGAAATGAGCAAGGAAGAACTAGTGGATCGGTTATTGGTTGGACAAGCAGATATTGATGCATGGCGTTTGAAGACTGGAAAATTATCGGATGAAGATTATAAAAGACTTACAGAAGCAATGGGAGATCTTTCTGAGGCTCCGATTTATATTGATGATACACCTGGTGCATCAATTCTTGAGATGCGGACCAAAGCACGTAAACTTAAGGTAGAGCATGATGTAAAACTTATCATTGTTGATTATCTTCAACTTGCGGATGCGGGGAGAAGATTCGACTCCCGTGTCCAGGAAGTATCCTTTGTGTCCCAGGGGTTGAAAAACCTCGCCCGTGAGTTGCGGATTCCCGTTATCGCGCTTTCCCAGCTTTCCCGTGCAGTGGAACAGCGGGGTACGAAAAAACCTCAGCTTGCTGATCTGCGTGAAAGCGGAGCAATAGAACAAGATTCAGATGTAGTCATGTTTTTATATTACGAAGACGAAACCGAAGACCTCCTAGATCAAAGTAAGCGAATGATTAAGCTTTATATTGCGAAACATCGGAATGGTCCAACAGGAGAAATGGATCTTATGTTCCGAGGGGATAGAGTTAAGTTCTACCCGGTTGAAAAAAATACAATTTGAATGTGTTCTTCTTAACTTTGATTTTTCTGCTTGATTTACATCGAAAAAGATCACATCTTTGTTGCTATTCAGTATAATGACAACATTAGCAGTTTATAATATCGTTATGGTACGGATAGTTGTAAAAGTTGCCAAAGGACCTAAAGTAATTCCTCCGCAAAAACATCCGATCTCAATCTGTATGTGTGGATTATCCAGGAATCAACCGTTTTGTGATGGGTCGCACATGAAGACAAGAGATGAAAACGACGAGGAGATATATGTTTATGATCCGATAACAGGAGAACGTTCTATAGAAAAAGAGGATGAGTGTTGTTGCGATCATAAGGAAACATCCGAAAAGAATAACTGCGGTAATGGAGAAAAGAAAAGTAACTGATCCTTCGTTCATTTTTTATGAACATGGTTCGATTTTTTTTTATAGGATATTTTTATTCGTAGTATAAGAAATGAGATTAGAGTGCCTATAAGCCCTCCCGCTATGACATCAAGCAGGTAATGACACTGGAGATAAAGACGTGAGAATGATATTAGAAATGCTACCGTATAGTAAAGGTATATTCTTTTTTTGTCAAATCGGGATAGTATATATGCTGCTGCGAATGAAGTTGCTGCATGACCCGAAGGAAAGGAATGATCTGCCGGGCAGATGGATGAGGTTGTGTAAAGTTCATGTATCGGAAGTACAAATATCGGTCTTATACGTCCAAACAAGTCTTTTAGCACATAACTGACTGTAATATACGCCAGGCTGAATGAAACCAAAAAATAAGGAATAGTCCGTTTATCATGTCGCTCTTCAATCAGTAGTACTATCCCCATTAACACAAACCAAACGAAAAATGATCCTCCGACAAGTGAGAAAAAAGAAAAGAAAGCATCTAATACCGGAATATGAGGGATACTCCGGGAAATAATTGAGCTCATTACTTCATCAATCCGTAATAAAAACTGCATATGATTTATTGTACTATAATAAGAAGCGTACATGAAAAAAACTACAATTCTTTTCGATTTTGACGGGACGATTGCGGATTCAATCCCGTTGATTTTGAATTCATTAATTAAGCTAGCGCCTCGTTTTGGATATACTCCGATAACAATGGAAGAATTTCAAGCGTTACGGCAATATGAAGTAATGGATTTGCTCAAACATTTTCATATTCCTCTCTATAAACTACCGTTTATCATATCAAAATCAAAACAACAAATCCGTAATCAGATTAAAGACATGGAGCTTTGTAAGGGGATAGATAAACTTCTTCTTGAACTTCATGGGAATGGCATCCGTATGGGAATTGTATCATCCAGCCCAAAAAATCATATCGATGAATTTCTTAGGAATTATCAGATCGGTTGTTTTGAGTTTGTTGATAGCGAGTTAAATATATTCGGGAAGGATAAGGCTATCTTGAAAGCGATACAAACACACAATCTTGTCATCGAGGAAACGGTGTATGTAGGGGATGAGATCAGGGATATCAAAGCATGTCAGAAAGCAGGAATTGATATAATCTCAGTTACTTGGGGATTTAACAATGAACAAGGATTAATAAAACATGGGGCGATGCATATCGCTAATACTCCGGAAGATATACAGCTCTTACTTCGCTCCTATTCATAGACATAAAGGGTATGAACTCCATGATGGCTTTTTTCACTTTGCTTCATTGATTTGATGGGATAATAATAGGAAACAAATCTTGAATCTTTCAAGTTTTGAGATCTGATATTATTGAGAGCTTTTTCAATAAGCCAGGGAGAGATATATAAGTAAAATGTCAAATGGCAAATCTCAAATGTCAAATATTTTTTATAATCGATTGAAAACATATTTCCGTAAATGATGTGTATATTATTTTTGTTTGGGTGAAAGATCCTTCGAAGATAAAGGATAAAAATAAGAATTGGATTAATCTCTAGGGCCACAAAACGTGTATTTTTCTTCTTTTTTAACGCATCATATGCAGCCTCAAAGATCACAACACCATCTCCTGCGCCAAGATCAATAATAGTATGATTATCTTGAATGTTGAGACCTTTGAGAATTATATTCTTATCTTTCATGTTGGAAGGATAGTAGGGGATGGGTGAAAATTGGGGAAAGGAAAAGAGAATGATAATACAGAAAATGAGTAATAAGAAAAAGATTAGAATTAAGTACATGTATTATTTTACAATATGTATTCTTTTATTCGTTCCATTACTCTGATCATAATGGTATTTTTGGTAACAAAAATGTAGTTGTAAATCCTGAAAAATACTGGGGCTCTATTTGCATTTAAAAAAAAAAGGTATTAGAATAGGATATCCCATGAAAAATTTCGCAAAATTGTGGCTTTACAGCTTGCTTTTTTTGTTTATCACGCTTCTAATCCCGTTTTCAGTTAGAGCTGAAGTTATTCGGTCATTCCACACATCGATTGTATTAGAAAAAAATGCACAAATTTTAGTAACAGAGGATATAAAGTATGATTTTGGTGTATTAAATAAACATGGTATTTATCGGGATATCCATACTGTGATTACGAATGATCAAGGGAAAAAATATAAGCTTGAACTGAAAGTGCAGTCAGTACAAGATGAAACAGGTGAGTCATATAATTATACAACCTCACAGGAGGGAGAAGATCTTCGGATTAAAATTGGAGATGCAAACTCCTATGTGACAGGACTCAAAAACTATTTGATTGCTTATCAAGTAAAGGGAGCAGTGCGGTATTTTTCGGATCATGATGAACTGTATTGGAATATGACTGGCGATAAGTGGGATTATCCTATTGAGTCAGCGAGTTTTGAGGTAACAGTGCCGGGTGAAATTCCATCTGAACAGATAAAATCCATTTGTTTTACCGGCGGATATGGGAGTAAAGATACTTATTGTGAAACAACAAAAGATGGAACTGTGATTCGAGGAAAGACTACGACACCTCTTTCTGCAAAGCAAGGATTTACTGCTTCAGTGAGTATCCCTCCAGAATATATTGCTCATCTTGAAGCGAAACCGGTAGTTAACTTTACCGATACTTTGATCGGAAAAATGGTCATGTTTTTACTCGGTATTCTCCTTTTTATTTGGTATGTCGGCTTACCCTTTGGCATCCCTATTTATTGGTACTTAAATGGTAGGGATCCAAAGTCTCTGACCGGTGAGGTAAGAGCTTGGTTTGATCCGCCTCAGGATCAATCAGGTAGACCTCTTACTCCGACTGAAACAGGATTGTTGGTTGATGAAAAAGCAGATATGAAAGATGTCTTTGCAGGAATAATTGATTTAGCCCGTCGGGGGTATTTGAAAATTGTCGAAAAGAAAAAAGGCGATTTTTATTTTACCCGTGAAACAGGAAAATCAGAAAAAAAAGACAGCCTTCAGGCATTTGAAAGTGAGCTTTTTAACGGGATTTTTAAAGGAGAGAAAACTGAGGTTCGCCTTAAAGATGCAAAACTGGTAACTTCAATTGAAAAAGTCCAGAATATGCTTTATGACGGGATGACAAAGAACGGATTTTTTCCCAGCAATCCGCAGACAGTCCGTACTATCTGGTATGTTGTCGCAGGACTCGCTCTTTTTACCGGAAACTTCTTTTTGGCAATCGTTTCTTTTATTTTTGCCGGTATTATGCCGAAAAAAACCGTATATGGTGCGGGTCAAGCCAATGTGGGAAAATCCTTAAAAAACTTTTTGTCCACTCAGGAGCGGCAACTTGAGTTTCAGGCACAAAATCAGATGTTTTTTGAAAAATTATTACCTTATGCAATTGCATTTGGAGTGGAAAAAGTATGGGCAAATAGGTTTAAAGATATTGATTTAAGAAATCCCGATTGGTATCAGGGGTATGATAACCGTGCTTTCAGTGCTGCGTATCTTGTAAACAGCATGAATTCTTCTTTTTCCACATTCCGTTCCTCTGCAACCCCTGTCCGGTCTACTACAGGTCATTCTTCAGGATTTGGTGGGGGAGGATTTTCAGGAGGCGGAGGAGGTGGCGGCGGGGGAGGTAGTTGGTAAATAGGTAAATATGTGGGCAAGGAGGGAGTCGAACCCTCATGAAGTTGCCTTCACAGGTTTTTGAGACCTGCGCGTCTGCCATTCCGCCACTCGCCCGGTTTTAATCTTTAATTTTTTCAATAAGCCTATTGTCTCTCAACATATGTCGGGACAAACTGGCAGTAATCACTCAACTTCGTTTCGCGAACTGCCAGTTGAGCATTACCGCCACTCGCCCGGTTTTAAACTTCAAAAGACAATTCAATCAAATCAACACTAGAACAATCTTAAATCCAAAATCATTTAATACGAATTTCAGCAGTCTTCATTATATCAAACAAGTCACAGTTGTTTTTTTCAAATGACATATTTAAGTCTTGGTTTTACATATTAAATGTATATTGACTGATAATTTTTATATTTTTATAATAAACATTAAGGATTAATTATGGATATTACCCTATATGCCGACAGTATTTTTTTACAGGCATATAGCCCATTAGAATAACCCGCCTAAATCGGCGGGATTTTTTTTATGCTGCCAATTGAAGCCCGAAACAGCGTCTCATTTTCTCCAACTATTCCGGCTGGTCTCTATCCTTTTCATCCTGATTCACAAAATAGGCTTCCCGGATTTGTAACCAATGGTTCAGTTGGAAAGGCACAGTTTGTAAAAGAATGGCTTCCTCTTATTGGAACACCCGAAGTAAAAGCTGCAACAGGAAGAGCTGAGGATATGTATCATGAAATATACGGGGATGGTATCATGGGACCTTATGATCTTGATGGGGTTCCATACCCCCTTTGTCTTGCATTCGTAAAACTTGGTGCAGCAGCAGAAGTATTGGGACAAGAATCAGGAAGCTTATTAACTCAGGATACTGTATATAGAGTTAGGATTCCCGAACATGGGGTTGATGTGACAGTTCATAAGCCGAAAAACCCGATGGATAGACAAAGATTAGTACGGTTTTTTCACGAAGCTGCTCAAGCTGGTAACGCTCGACTCTCAAGTGTAGGTGGAGTTGCACGATGTGATGTGTATACGGGAGTAACGGAAGGATTTTGCACAGAAACACAGCTTGGAATTTTGATACCACATGATACTGGAACTCTGGATAATAGGATGATACATAATCCCGGCATTAGTGCTGGGACATCAACGTATGAACTTCCCGGGTTTTTAGTTAAACCACATCAGGTATTGGAAACGACAGTACAACGGTGGGGAAACGGACAAGGTAGTCCAGAATTCGGTGGAGGATCACTTCATTTAAACGGATCAACTGCGGTAAAAGCACTAATTGAAGATCCGGGAACATTTCAGCAATTCGGTCTCGGTTTTATTCCTCGTTAAAGATCTTTTGAGATACGACTTCCTGTTACTCCCTGTTGATTACAATATTTTGCATTTTTCTGCTTAAAGTAAGGAACTTCAGCAGGGCTAGTCAATGTCTCAAATGAGAGAGCGCAGACTC
>CAZYXQ010000002.1:0-32412 GCA_964651235.1 uncultured Gammaproteobacteria bacterium | reverse complement strand
GAAGCAACCAGAAATGAGTAAAGCGCGATAAAAGGTGAGATAAAAACCTGTTTTTTGTTTTTTTGTGACAGGAGTTCAATCACATACCATAAACCAAGAGGTGCGACAAGAAATGCTGCTAAATGATGCAGCTGAAACGAAAAACCAAACAAAAGTCCGTAGGTTAAAGCATGCAGTGTTTTGTGGGTTTTCAGAGAGAGATAAAAAAAATAAAGGGTAAAGAAAGAAAAAATTGGTAACAGATTCGGATTCCAGGAAAATCTGGCAAACCAGATAAGTTGATATGAAAACGTAATAAGAAGAAGAAATATGAAACCTGTTTTTTTGTCAACAGATCTTGAGACAATGATAAAAGCAAAGAGTAATCCGATTATGGATAAAATCGATACCCCAAAAGCTAAACCAACTGGATTAAATAATGTAAGAAGTAAAAAGGGCGCAACCAGATAGTAAAAAAAAGGTCCTAAGTATACTTGACCCATGGAGCTTGGTGGACCGATTAGAGGAAAGTCCTGAAGGAGTGCAATGCGTCGGATGATGATAGCATCACGCCCCTGGTCAGCTAAAAACATCGCAAAGTCGGCAAGCCTAAAGATGCGTAGAAATATCAGACATAGTATAATCAGACTGAGAACTTTGTTTTTTTTAACCCATTCAGTTATGAACGTAAAACGCGCCATTCCCTATTTTACCTTATTATGTGTAATCCTCGCAACCACCCTTCTCGTATGGTTGCCTTTTTTGATCAGATCCGAGAATTGGATTGGGTTGCATATTCCTGACTCAAATTTTTCATATATATATAAACATTTTGACGGACCTTTGTATATCATTCCTGCAAAAACGGTATATGGCCTGAAAGAATTTGATACGATAAACAGGGATAGTGTTTTACCAAGAGACGGAAGATATTTTGCTGCCCATCTCCCTCTGTATCCGATTTTGATAGGGTTATTTGCACCGTTTGTCGGTTATTTAAAATCCATGATCGGAATAACGCTTCTGTTTTCAACATTATTGGGTTTGGCTTTCTTTTATATTGTCAAGCGGTTTAAGTTAACACATCATCCGGTTTTATTAACCGTAGTGTTTATGATGTTCCCTCGATTTCTTGTTGTGCGATCAGTCGGCGCACCTGAGACCTTATTTTTGTTTTTGCTCCTAACATCCCTTTATTTTTTTGAAAAAAAGAATTATGTTCTTTCAGGTTTATTGGGTGGGTTAGCCTCTGCAACAAAAACTCCCGGACTCCTTCTTTTTCTTGCATATATTTGTGCATTTCTCGAGGAATTTTCAAAAACAAGAAAAGCAAAGATTTCCTGGATAGGAATCATAATCGTACCGCTCGGTTTTGTGGGAGTATGTTTACTTTACTATTTCAGAATGGGAGATTTTTTTGCATATTTTAATTCAGGTGACAATATTCATCTGGTATTTCCTTTTTCAGTATTTAATTTTCAAAAAAACTGGGTCGGTACTGCCTGGTTGGAGGACATATTATGGTATTTTGCGTTTTACGGACTTGCAGTGTATCAGTTGAAATCAAGTACATACAAAAGTTTTTTTTATTTCGCTTTGATCTTTTTTACAGCCACTTTATTCGTACAACATCGTGACATAAGCCGTTATAGTTTACCCTTATTACCTCTTTCAGTAATAGCGTTTGAGTCATTTTTTACCTCCAAACAATTCAGAATAATATTTGGGATTCTCTTATTCGGGATTTTTATGTATACGTGGAATTTCTTGATCTATAACATCATGCCGATTTCGGAATGGCTCCCATTTTTATAATTGTTATGTCATAATAAATATATGAAGAGTGTTTTTTCTGTGATAAAAAAAAGATGGTATGTCTTGGTTATTCTTATTGTAGGAGTTGGGATTTATTTCTACAATCAACAGTCTGTTGCAGCAAAAAAAGAAAAGGAATCGTTGTATACCATAAAAAGAGAAGATCTTCGGGAGACCCTATCTCTTTCCGGAGAGATACAGGCCGATGAACATGTGATACTTCGCTTTCAAACATCCGGAAGACTGGCCTGGGTTGGGGTAAAGGAGGGTGACAGGGTAAAAAAATACCAAGGAGTTGCCTCTTTGGATCAACGTGATGTTCAAAAACGGATGCAAAAAGCCTTAAATGATTATGCCAAGGAGCGTAATGATTTCGATCAGTCCGGCGATGATAACAGCCGGGTTGGCGATCAACCTACGAGAGAAGCCGGTAATGCGATGAAGCGGCTTCTTGAAAAAGCACAATATGATTTAACAAACTCTGTTTTGGATGTGGAGCTTCAAGATCTGGCCCGTGAATATTCATATTTATATTCTCCCATTGAAGGTATAGTGATCCGGGCAGACAGTAAGTTTCCGGGGGTAAACATTACTCCAACCGGGGCCGAATTTGAGATAGTCAACCCTGAAACACTTTATTTTTCCTTTACTGCAGACCAAACAGAAGTGGTTAAACTTAAAGAGGGACAAAAAGGAGAGTTGGTTTTTGATTCATTTCCGGATTCAAAAGTGATGGGAGAAATTGAATATCTTTCCTATACTCCAAAAAGCGGAGAGACAGGGACCGTATATGAAGGAAGAATGAAGCTCCTTGGAGAAAATTTAAGTAAATATCGGTTTGGCATGACAGGAGACGTGTCATTTGTCTTAAGTGAAAAATACAATGTAGTCTCGATTCCCTCAAATTATGTACTTTCCGATGCGAAAGGAACATATGTTGAGAAAAAGGTGATGGGTAAACCGGTAAAAACATATATTAAAGTAGGAGCAGAAATTGACACGGTATATGAAGTCTTAAAAGGTCTTTCAGAAAACGATCAGATCTATATTACAAACTCCAAATAATATCATGAGTGAGATTATCAGGGTTGAAAAAGCATGGAAGGAATATCTTATGGGAGAAACACTTTTTCAGGCCTTAAAAAATGTTTCAGTGACAATAAAAGAAGGAGAATTAACATCAATTATTGGTCCTTCAGGAAGCGGTAAATCAACTCTAATGCATATCATTGGATTATTGGATAAACCAACAAGGGGCGATATTTTTATTCAGGGGACAAACACGTCACTCTTATCAGACGACAAGATATCCACTTTAAGAAATGAATTTGTCGGTTTTGTATTTCAACAATTTAATCTCATCAACAAACTGACAATATTGGAAAATATTATGCTGCCTAGCATTTATGCCCGACGTAAACTAAAGTATGATCCTAAGGAAAAAGCTCTCTATCTGATGGAAAGGTTTGGTTTATTGGGAAAAGAACATTCATATCCGAATAAAATATCAGGAGGGCAACAACAACGCGTTGCAATCGCAAGAGCACTTATTATGAATCCAACATTAATTCTTGCTGATGAGCCAACAGGAAATCTTGATTCCAAAAGCGGATCAGAGATTTTAAAATTATTAAAAGAACTTAACCGAGATGAAAAAATCACCGTAATTATTGTGACACATGACCAATCAGTAGCAAAAGAAACAAAACGGGTCATACAAATTCGTGATGGTGAAGTAGTTTCATGAGATATCTATCATTCATTTTTAAATCTGCTTTTTTTGATTTTTCCCGTAACAAGGGAAGAACACTCCTCACTTCTCTTGGGATTTTAATCGGGGTTTTATCGGTGGTACTTCTTATGGCTTTGGGTTTGGGGTTAAAGAGATACATTTCAAATCAGTTTGACAGTCTTGGTGCAAACCTTGTCTATATCATGCCGGGAAATGAAAAAGCGATGACAAGCGGAGCCGGCATGGTTGGAGGAATTAAATTTGATGATAGGGATGTCCAAAGGGTTGGACGAATAAAAGGGTGCGATATCATTGCTCCAGTTTTTGCAAAACCAGGGATTGAAATTGAGGCAAATGGCAAATCTGAACAGGCAGAACTAGTTGCATCAACTAATGACATTAATGCAGTGATGAATTTACAAGTTGAATTAGGGCGTCTTCTTGAACGGAAAGACAACGATAAAAGAACAAAGACGATTGTAATAAGTCCAAAGATTGCTGAAAAACTGTTTGATAACACCATAAATGCGCTCGGAAGGACAGTGACGATAGAAGGGCAGAATTTCAAAATCATCGGAATTTACAAATCAAAAGGAGGTGGTGGATTGGGAGGGTCTGATATGGATTCCCATGTGTTTACCTCAAACGCGGCATCCTATGTATTTAATACAGAAAAAAAATATTTTGCTCTGTATGTAAAAGCACAATCAAAAGAAGCGGTTGAACGGTTAAAGGTGGATATTAAACAAGAGTTATTAAAGCGGTATGATGATAAACAGTTCTCCGTAGTTGATCAAACTGAGATTATGGGAACCATTGAGCAGATATTTAATGTATTAAATGCAATACTGGTTGCAATAGCTGCGATTTCCCTTGTAGTGGGTGGAATCGGAATTATGAATATAATGTATGTGACGGTATCAGAACGAATCAGGGAAATCGGGATAAGGCGTGCACTGGGTGCACAAAGTAAGGACATTCTTTACCAGTTTTTAGTAGAGTCAGTTCTGCTTTCCATTCTTGGCGGGGTTGTTGGATTGTTTTTGGCATATCTTATTGTAACCTTGGTACAACCCTTTTTCCCCGCTTATATTGATGCTGTGTCAATAATGCTTTCCCTTGGTGTATCTTCAATAATCGGAGTTGTTTTCGGCGTTTTTCCAGCGAAAAAGGCAGCGGATCTTGCACCGATTGATGCAATCCGTTACGAATAATTTGGTATGATTCATATCTGTATGAAATATTTATTTTTTATTTTAATTTCAGCATTTGCGGATTTATACCGTAATAAATTAAGGACATTTTTGACCTCACTTGGAATTCTTATCGGAGTTGCATCCGTTGTATTGCTTCTTGCGTTTGGTCTTGGCTTAAAGGAATTTATCAGACAACAATTTGACAGCCTGGGAACAAATTTGGTATTTGTGCTGCCGGGAAAAATATTCGGACAAAGCGGTGGGTTTAGTGCAGCAGGAGCTGTTGGAGGAATAAAATTTGACGAAAAAGACCTCATTAATTTAAAAAAAATTGATGAAGCAGCTTATACTGTAGGAATTTATTCCAAAACGATGAAGTTTGAAGGAAACGGGAAGGCAGAATACGGTTCACTCTATGCAGCTTCCGAAGACATATTTCCTGCCCGAAATTTAGAAATTGAATTCGGGAGATCGTTTGATAAGACCGATGTTGATAAAAGAAGCAAAGTTGTGGTAATGGGTCCAAAAATTGCGGAAAAAATCTATGGTAATCCTCTCCTTGCTGTTGGAAAACAAATCAGGGTAGAAGGTACTCAAACTTATAAGATAATCGGAATATTAAAATCAAAAGGCGGTGGCGGTTTCGGAGGGCCTGATTTTGATAGTTTCGTGTACATTCCTTATAAGACAGCTTATGTATATAACCCAAATAAAACATTTGTAAGTATGCTTTTACGCGGAAGAAATGAAGCAGACGTTCCCGTTATTAAAGAAAAAATATCACAAACTCTTTTAAAACGGTATAAAGAGGATGATTTTACTATTGCAGACTCAAAAGAATTTATATCAACCATAAGTTCAATTTTTGCGATTCTTAATTCGGTACTTGTTGCAATCGGTGCGGTTTCGCTTATCGTGGGAGGTATCGGAATCATGAATATTATGTATGTCTCAGTGACGGAGCGGATACGTGAGATCGGAATCCGTAGGGCGTTGGGTGCAACGGAACGGGATATTTTATTCCAATTCTTAGCCGAGTCCGTATTATTGTCCCTTATCGGAGGATTGGGAGGACTGGGTTTGGCTTTTGGAGTAGTAATCCTTATCCAGGAAGTGTTTCCCGCAATCATTGATACAACATCAATGATTATTGCGGTGACAACATCTTCCATTATTGGTATTTTTTTCGGCGTTTTTCCTGCAAAAAAAGCCGCAAGTCTTTCTCCGATGGAGGCGATTCGGTATGAATGATGGAAACTCAAAACTCAAAATTCAAAACTCAATAATTAAGATAGAATAAAAAATTCAACTTAATGATTTAACATCTGAGATAAATTGAAGGATTTTTTTCTCAAAAACTTCTTCTGAATATTTTTCCGCTTCTTTTCGGGCATTTATTTTCATTTCAGCATATTGTTTTTCGGTAAGGGACTCAAGTTTTTTTATTTTTTGATGTAATGATGATTCGGAAAGTTTGTCAAACAAGTACCCGTTTACTCCCTCTGTAACTGTTTCAATAAGTCCTCCTGAGGCAAACGCAATAACAGGCATTCCGTATCCCATTGCTTCAACCGGTGCTATACCAAACTCCTCGTCGACTGAGGCAAAAAGAAAACCCCTCGCTTTTGCATATAATTGTTTGAGTTTTTCATCAGAAACATTTCCTAACAATTCAGTGTATTTACCCGCAATTCCTTCAAGTCTTTTTAAATCGCGTCCCACTCCTATTATCTTTAAATGAAATCCGTATTTGTTTGATGCCCGTATGAGAAGATCCACATGTTTTGCTTTTGCAAGACGGGAAACAGTAATATAATAATTTTCAGTTTTTAAGTTCCCGTTTTCGATTTTTTCCGGAATACAAACAGGAGGGTAAATAACCGTTGAATCACGTCGATAGAATTTTTGTATACGTTTTTTTGTCTCTTCTGAATTTGCTATAAGGTAATCCGGTCTGCAAGATGCATCATAATCCCACATTCTAAGAAAATGGTTTATGAACGTTCCATAGATTTTTATGAACGGATTTTTCTGCCACTCAATTGCAGTTTCATACCCGTAGAGATACCGGGGAGGGTGATGAATATAACTTATATGTATCGTGGGTTTTGTGGTTTTTATGCCCTTACACATCCAGGATCCGGTTGATGAGATAATAAGGTCATATTGAGAAAAATCAAAAGACTCCCAGATGTGAGGGGTAAGAAAACGGAATGGAGAATACAGTGTATTTAAAAGTGGAATTTTACCGAACCATGAGACGCGAATATCCCATTTGCGTATAAGTGATTTGTGTTCTCCAAGTGAGTCTGCAGAGAATGTTGATGTATAAACGGGTGCATCAGGAAAAAGCTTTTTTAGGGCAACAAGTACTCGCTCAGCGCCGCCAAACTCACGTAATTGGTCATGCACAATCGCTATTTTCATGAGTATATTATACAATGTAGTCATCCTGAACTTGTTTCAGGATCTATAGTTTAATAGTAAGATGCTGAAATAAATTCAGCATGAAGGGTCATGTATGAATATATTTCAATCGTTTTTTCTTGGTATAGTTGAGGGGTTAACTGAGTTTTTGCCGGTATCATCCACTGCACACCTTATATTGGTTTCGCGATGGTTACATTTGTCACAGAACGAATTTTTGAAATTCTTTGAGGTATTTATTCAATCCGGAGCGATTCTTGCGGTGGTTGTGTTATATCTTGATTACATAAAAAAACACAAATACCTCTTAATAAAAATCGGTATATCATTTATCCCGACAGCTGTTATCGGATTTTTATTGTATAGCATAATTAAAAATATTTTTTTTGAGTCATTTTCATTGATTGTAATCACATTGATAACAGTTGGATTGGGATTTATCGGAATAGAATATTTGATTTCCATAAAAAAAATCAAGCTTCATAAATCACTTACCACATTAACACTGCTCGATGCAATTCTTACCGGTTTTTCTCAAGCACTGGCTGTAATTCCCGGGGTTTCACGGTCGGGAATTGTTATGTTTTATCTCATGAAGCAGGGTTATAAGCGTGATGAAGCAGCCGTATATTCATTTCTTCTTGCAGTTCCGACTATCACAATGGCTGCCGCGTATGATTTATACAAGATGAAACATATAATTGCACAATCAGGGGAATATGCTTTGTTTATCGCGATAGGCTTTATTACCTCTTTTTTTGTTGCTTACGCTGTAATGAGATGGTTTATCGGTTTTTTACGGAGCAACTCTCTTGTTCCCTTTGGGATATACCGCCTGGCTCTTGCTATAATAGTACTGTTTATATAAATCGTAAGTACGAATTTATGTCTCTGTAGTTCAACGGATAGAATGTGGGTTTCCGGAACCCATGATGGGAGTTCAATTCTCCCCGGAGACACACAAAGAGGGCCTATAGTTAAGTGGTATACCGCGTCATTCGCATTGACGAGTCGCCGGTTCAATTCCGGCTAGGTCCACCAGATATAAAAATCAGGAATATTATTTTGTATAATAAGAAGCGGATAATTCGCGCCTATAGCTCAGTGGTAGAGCGCTACTCTTATAAAGTAGATGTCCTTGGTCCGAATCCAAGTGGGCGCACATAAGGTATAATATAATCTATGCTGAGATAGCCAAGGTGGTCACGGCGGGGGTCTGAAAAACCTCAGATGCGTGTTCGACTCACGCTCTCAGCACTTCTTTCCCATTTCACACAGCCGTTTGCTTTACCTCTTTTATTTTTGTTTTAAATAGTGTAGTCTGTGGGAAGATATTATTTTATTCATATATATTACTTATGTCAGAAACACCACAACCGGTAAAACCGGTAGATAATAGAACTCGAAAAGATATGTTGCCAGATGCAACAAGAGATGCGGCTACAAGAAGTTTTCAAGATTGGTTACAAAATCACCCTGAAGATATTATCCAACCTTCAAAAATAAGAGGTAGAACGAGAACAGGAGAACAAATCCGTGTTTTACAAGAGGATCAAATTAAAGATTTAAAACGATTTCAAAGAGAAAGAGAAGCCTGGTGGAAAGCACATGGGGGCAGATATGTAATTGGAAAAGATGGAAAACCATTACAAAATGAAAATGGTGGTTTGATCGAAAGAGTGTATCCTAAACAACCTCCCCAATTCACCGATACAATGCCTCAAGGAATGGCCGAACAAATTATGGCAGAGTTAAATTTGGTAGATCCCGGACCACGCTCTCCTTATGCAGAAGGTCTAAGGAGAGGTAAATCGCCCGATGAAGGTAAGGTATTAACTACTGCGCCTGAAGGACCAACGAAAGCACCCTCAATAGACGATTATGAATATACTGCTTTGACACCTCAGAGAGTAGCAGAAATTGCCCAGGAATTAAACCTGACCGAAGATCAGGTGCGAGAATTTCATTACGCACATTGGGAAAAAATGGCAAAGGAAGACATAAGAAGAAGAGCGTTTCCTCAATATAAACCAGGTGAGGTTATTGAAAGAGAACCGGGAAAAGTAGATATGCGTCTTGTGGAAGCAATAAAGCGGGGTAATATTCCAACAGAAGAAGACTATATTCCTCCGACAGGAGCAATTTTGGCAAAGCTTGCTGCAAAAGCTGGTTTACCTGAAGATGAATTTTTACACCATCATAAGCAAGAGTGGTTAAATCAACTTGAAACCGCAATGCAGGTTGCGACAATACAACAGGAAGCTGACAAGCAAAAGGAGGCAATACCAAAGAAAACACAAAAATCAGGGGTAGGGGGAGGTGGTATCAGAGGATGGTTAAAAAAACTACTAGGTTGATTAAATACTAACGAAGCAGGTAATATAAAGTAATAGAATAAAGCGATATTCTTGCAGGAATAATCATTAATTGATATACTGTCTTCACTTACAGCGGGCGTAGTTTACCGGTAAAATGTCTCCTTGCCAAGGAGAAGACAGAGGGTTCAATTCCCTTCGCCCGCTCCATTATTAATCCTTATTTAAAGACTCGAATATTTGGATTGCTTTTTTAAATACTCGTTTTTCAGATTCGTGGGATAGGAGCTTCATCACTTCATCCTGATCTGCGAATTTTGCCTCTTCCATCTCCCAGTCATGATTTTTTGGATCACCTGAGATATACTCCATCAGAAAATAATGTACGGTTTTATATACCAGGAATTTTTCAACACTTTTTTTGCCGTGAGGGGATCCTTGCCATTGATATGTATAGGTTGCGACAAGAGGTTTGGGATAGACTATTCTTGCCTTTACACCTCCTTCTTCGTCAACTTCTCGAAGCGCAGCTTGTTCCATGTGCTCATCACTTGTTTTATCACCTACTAATCCTTTTGGAAATACCCATTTATGCAAATATGAATGTTTACACACCAGCCACTCAGTTTTGAATTTTGAATTTTGAATTTTGAATTTTTTATATACTATACCTCCTGCTGATGTTTCCGTTTTTGTCTTCATACTGATACAATTATAAAACATTACTAGTTTTATAAAGATATGCATACATCCCATATAAAAACTGCAGAATCTCACGCATCGTGGTTGAAGCCGCCGGTTAGCAACAATATTAAGTCGGGTTATGTCCTCCTTCATAAAGGAGATGAGATAGGGGAGCATGTAACTGATAATAAGGAAGAGGTTTTATATATTGTTGAGGGAGAAGCAACAGTTACTATCGAAGGAGTAAAAGAATATGCGGAAGCCGGATCAATGATATATATTCCTCCTCACAAAAAACACAATATACAAAATGAAGCCGATGAAGACTTAAAATATATCTATGTGGTAAGTCATTTCTCCTAAATTAAAGAGAAAGGATTTGTGCAGTATTTTTTTCAGAATCATATAATGCAACCGATGCATTATCCATGATTTTTCCCCATGCATACCCGCATACACTTCCGGGATTAATATGGAGAATTCCATCAATTGTTTCATTTACTGATTCATGTGTGTGACCGGTAAAGACTGCGTCATATTTTTTTGACAAGATAAGTGATTGAGTGAGTGCTTTGTGTGAACCATGATATACCGCTATTTTTTTTCCTTGAAGCTCCAGTTCAAGCACCTCCTTATAAAATTCGATATTCCATCTCTCTTTTTCTTTCCGCTCAAAAAACCGGTAGTGATCTCCTTCGTTATTGCCGAATACTGACTTTATGGGAATAGTTAATTTGGGGTTAAGGGAATACATATATTGGGGAACAAACGGTGAAACCCAGTCTCCGCAATGTATGATAAGTTCAGCTTTTTTTTGTTGAAAAAGTAAAATTGCTTTTGCAACATTCTCAAGTCTGTCGTGTGTATCTGACATGATACCGATTAGCATAGGATAAGTATGAATGGATAACTACTTTATTATCTAAAGAACACCACAAATAACTATATCAATATTAATTGGTAATATGTTAAGTTTTAACATACCGTTCCATATTATGCCGAATAAGATTCAGAATATAGGAGCCATTTGGAATTTTAATCAATCCTATTTGATTATGAGACATAAATAACATATTAAGAAAAGGAGTGAGATCAATAGCGTTACTTGTACCAGAAATGTGGATATTATTGTTTTGTAATGGCGGCGTTTGAGATTGAAGAGGTAATGAAGTACTATGTTTTAGAGTCAGAATAATATCCATGATACCGTCTTTATGGGTTTTTGAGGTAATTTGATTTTCAAAATCTTCCCAATGATAATATTTACTACTATCTTCGTTTATTTCTATGAGGTTTTTATTGGTTCCCGCATACCAAGCTCCCTTTTTGCGTATATACTGGATTGCTTTAAGAAGTAGTCCAACCAACGGAATGATAAATATCAAAGCGATTAAAAACGGAAAGAGTGCGAAAAACAGAGGCATGAGAAAATTTGCACCTGTGTATGTTTGCGGTACTCCATTTACTGTTATTCTAGTTTTTCCCGTACTGAGCATTTCAAAAAGCGGGAACATAAACATGATAGGCATGGTTAAAATACCTGAAAACGGTATAAGTAACAGAACAAGTACAAAACCGATTTTTTTCTTTTTTAAGTCTTGTGAAGATTGGACAATAAAATCAACCGGTTCTCCCTGAAGCATGTTTTTTATATGATGGGGAACATCTGAATACATACACTTATTGTAGCAAAATTGTCTTTGGGAAGACGCGGTTTAATAAAAAACTGTAGTATTCTTTACGTGATACAATAAAAAGTATGACAACAGTAAAACGTGCCTGGGATGTTCTCAGTTATGAGAGAAGAAAAATAATCATCACGGATATCATCAATTATTTTGAATGTGAACGGAGCGAAAAAATCGGTGTTGTTGCTGCTGAAGAAATACTTGACTTCATGCTCCAAACAATTGGAGCGGATATCTACAATAAAGGAGTCGGAGACTCACTCAGTTTTTTAAAGGAACGCTTCAATAGTTTGGAACTTGATATGAATGCGATATTAAAGAAGTAAAAAATCTGACAAAAAAATTAGGTTCGGGACAAGTTAGTACTTAGATTTGAATTAATCCGGACATTATTGCCAACCTAACTAAAAGATTACAAACAGTTATTCCAATCCCCAAGATCAATTTCCACGTTGAAAAGCTTCCACTTTTTTCTTTTTCCGTAAGAATTCTGAGTAAAATACCAGCTAAGACCAAATTGATAAAATTCATTAAACCATTAACAAAAATGTTGATGACTATTAATCCAATAAAAACATAAAATAATGTATTTTTCATATACAAATTATATTAACATTAAAAACAATTGTGGGGGTCACACAGCAAAGAGTTGGAACTTATGTTATCAATAATTTTTGTTTTACTACTTCTGCGATAGCATCAGCAATTTCATTCAAATGATGCATTAGGGTTCCATTTGTTATATGTATATTGTGGTAACCATTAATATCTGCATGGTATTCCCTGTGGAAATCTTCCACTATGCGTTTTGGATTGATAAGATGTTGTAGGCCATCTACTTCTATGTTAATTCGTGCATCCGGTAAGTATAAATCTATATGTTTATAACCATCAAAATACTGTTGATGTACAAAAATTCCCCGTTTGTTTAATTCAAGTGTTAAGGCATTTTCTTGAGGTGTAGGAGTATTTTGATCTTTCATGCAATAGTGTATTTATAAAGTGAAACACCTGAATCAAATTGGTTTAACTTGGCGGAGGGGGCGAGATTCGAACTCGCGGTAGGCTTGCGCCCACATTAGTTTTCAAGACTAACGCACTAGTCCACTATGCGACCCCTCCTATTTAAGTTTGCCCTCCACAACTTACTTTTCGCCTTACCTATTATTCGTAGCGCGGCTCAAAGACCGTCTGTTGGCGGGCACACAGTTTCTAAGACTCATTGCATTCGTCAAGAAACTGTAGTGAGGCGCGTGCCGGAATCGAACCGGCGCAGTAGAAGTTTTGCAGACTCCCGCGTTTCCACTTCGCCAACGCGCCAACTGATATTTCAAGCGTTCCAATTCGCTCAGTGCTGTAGCACTTCGCCAACGCGCCAACTGATATTTCAAGCGTTCCAATTCGCTCAGTGCTGTAGCACTTCGCCAACGCGCGAAATAAAAGAAATAAATTTGCTTATATAGTATATCAAATAATTGAAGGGAGAGTTAGCCATGAAAACACGTTTTAATTGCGATACAATTAGGTGATGATACTAAAAAAAGTTGATCCTAACGTAGCGGGTAATGAATTGTTTTTTATTGACAACGAGGCATTTAATAGGGAATTTGATTTAAAAGCTAGATCTGTTAAGGAAGAAGTGGATTACCTAAAAAATTCAGAGGTATATATTGCATATGAGGATAATACAACAGTAGGACTAATTGGGTATCAAATAAAACAAGGATATGTTGAAATAATGTCTTTAGCAGTTATTCCTGCATATCAAAAAAAAGGCATCGCAAAAGATATGTTAACTCAGATTTTAAATATGCTTAATGGGAAAGAGATCCGTTTAGTGACTCATCCTAAGAATACTCCGGCAATTATACTGTATCTTAAATTCGGTTTCATTATATACGGTTGGAAAGACGACTATTACGGTGATGGACAACCGAGAATGCTATTAAAACGAAATACACATTTTCATCAATAAAAAATTAGTATGTCAATTTTTAAATTTCTTTATAAGCATCGCGATCTTTCCTTTATTCCAAAGAATTGGTTCTTTACAGAATCCCGATTGCAATTAAAGGACAAACAATATTCATATCTGATCATAGAAGACTCTAGAATAGATTGTTTTGGAGTTGATATGTTAGTCAAACAAAAAGGCAATTCAGAGCGGGAATGGAATATTTTTGATCAATACTTTCGTCTACTACATGATATGGAGGCTAGTATTACAAAAATTAATCACATAGGATTTGGGTACTTATTACCAGATTATGATTCTGAAATAACAATGTTTAAAAAGAACCTATCATCTGAGTTCGAGTTGGTTGAAGAGGATTCCGGCGATGTTTCTCATAACCGTTGGTTTTTTATAAGGCACAAGACTGACCGGTCGTTAACAAAGATAGAATTAGTTCTGTATTCTACTCAAAAATACCGGGATTTTTGTCCTCAGTTTCAGATAGATATTGATACGACGCTTTCTTTTGAATCAATTAAAATAGCGACTGATAAGTTATTCGGAAAGGACTTCTTTTTCTGGAAGTATGATGTTCCCCGATACGGAGTGGTAATGGCTATGGGAAAGCTTGGCGTGATGAATGGGGTTAATGTGTTACTCGGATTAGGTACAAACCTAAGAAAACCCCAGACGTTTAAAGATGATGTATAAATAGTAGTATAAAAACATCCGAATATTTTTTATATAATAGTTTTTACATTTATAAAACTTATTAATTAAATCTATGAAAACAGAACAAGTTATTGCATTGGTTGTAATATTATTATTTGTTTCATTTATTGCATTTATGGTGATATACAAAAAGGATGATGGAAAAAAATCAACAAGATCAGACTCATCAAGTTCCCTGTCTTCTCGTACTAAAGTCTCTCAAAAAACAGAAAAAAAAGTAGACTCAAATCCTGCAATTACAATTGACAAAAACAAGACTTATACTGCAGTTTTAAACACAAGTGAGGGTGTGATAAGAATAAAACTCAATGCAAAAGAGACCCCTATTACCGTGAATAATTTCGTTACACTTTCAAAAAAAGATTTTTATGACAATACAATCTTTCATCGGGTGATTAAAGGATTTATGATCCAGGGAGGAGATCCAGATGGTAATGGGACCGGTGGTCCTGGATACCGGTTTAATGATGAACCTTTTGAGGGCGAGTATACAAAAGGAACTATCGCGATGGCAAACGCGGGTCCTAACACCAACGGAAGCCAGTTTTTTATCATGCATGCAGATTATCCGCTCCCTAAAAACTATGTGATATTCGGTAAAGTTATTGAAGGATTGGATATAGTAGATAAAATTGCAGAAAGTCCGGTTGAGATGAGTGATTCCGGAGAAATGTCAAAGCCCGTAAGCCCGGTACTGATTGAAGATGTGGAGATAGTTGAAGAGTAAGAAACCGCTCGGTATAGTTTTTTACTCCGTGGGAGTCCTCCTGTCAAGCAGGTCCCAAGTCGAAAAAAACTATACTCTCGCTTTTTTTATTCATTTTCCTTATTATTGTCTACGCAATGTAGTATCCTCTTGTGAAAAAAAGGATGAGTATAAAAGAGAGGATTAAACAGATTACTGCATAAAGAAAGATAATCCACCTGTTTTTTATTAAAGCGATTGTCAGGAAAAAAGGAAAAAGCGGCAAAACATAACGCGGTAAACCAGATAACGTTCCAGATAGTATAGGAATACTGAAGCCAAGAATGGTAAATACAAAGTATGAGGGGCGGATTCTATGTTTCCACATAAGAAAAAGTAATACGATACCCCAGATAAATACGGCAAACTCCAACATCACAATCCACCAATCATACTGAAGAGGGGAAACCGTGAAGATCATCCTGAAGTATCGATATATTGTCTGAAGAGGAAATACAAGTGAGTTTACAGATCGGCCATTTTGCAGATTTCCTTGTAGATGAAGAAAAAGAAGTGGGTTTTTCCACATGATAAAACAATATATACTGTAGAAAATGAACCCCAATGGAGCAAGTAATATTGGGATACCCTGTACAAACGATTTTTTTTTCGTCTGCATAAATTCGATGATGAGAACGGGAAGGAGTATTAAACCAACGACACGGGTTGCACTTGCAAAAGCTGCCATAAGTCCAGCGAGATACCAGTTTTTTGTCCTTGCGTAGTATAGGGATGAAATAACAAGAAAGAGAAACAGACTCTCCGAGTAGATACTTCCAAAGAAAAACGAAGTTGGAAATATAAGTATGCATATGATAGTAAGCCATGTGGTTTTTTCTCTATAGTCAAGACGGATCAGACGGTAATACTGGAAAAGACCAAGAAGTAATAACAGATGAGATGTAATAAAAGCTATGTAAAAAAACACTGTATCTTTATCGCTCCACCATGAAAGGATTTTTACAAGTAATGGATAAAGAGGGAAGAATCTCATCTCAGTCGTATATCCTTTTAATGCGATGTTTAGATAATGTACTCCGTCAAAATTTGCCCAGGAAGATAGAAATGTCGAAATAGAAGTGTGATCATAAATATATCCAGATACTTCCGGGACAAACGTCGAAAAAAAAAGAGGAATAAACAAAAGAATACGCCAAGAAAATACAAGTGCAATGATCCAATAAAGGCTTTTCTTATAGTGATTTTTCATACATTATTACACATTATACAAGTTCTTCATTTGACTTTTTTATTTTAAACATATATCCTCATAATACCTATACCTAGGGTATGGGTATTATTAATTCATTAATTCAATGAACACTCACAGGGAAAAAATACTTGTAAGTTATAAAAAGGCAAAAAGTTTAATAGAAAAAATTATTCAAATGACAGGGGACGGCGAGTACTGCATTGATATCATGCAGCAGAATCTGGCGGTGATCGGACTTTTAAAGTCCGCTCACCACCAGCTGATGGAAGATCACTTAAATTCATGTTTTAAAAAAGCGATGTCTACAAGCAATGAAAAAAGAAAACAGCAGATGATTGATGAAATATTAAAAGTGAGTAGCTTATACAACAAATGAATACTACTTCAGTACCGATAAAAGGAATGCATTGTAAATCTTGTGAATTACTTATTGAAGATGAATTAAAGAAAATTGAAGGTGTTCAAAAAGTTGATGTTAGTCATAAGACAGGATTAGCAACCATATATCATAGTTCAAAAACCATGTCGCAAAATGAAATTGATACTGCCATCCGGAATGCAGGATACGATACTGGTTTAGAAAAAAAGAAAGGATTTATTTCTTCAAATATTAAAGATTACCTTGATCTAGTATATGCTTTTTTTATTGCCGGATTATTATTTCTTATCCTGAAAGAACTGGGATTATTTAATATTTCGATAACTGGACAGAAGGGATATGGTAGTTATCCGGTTGTTTTTATGGTTGGACTTACGGCGGGTGTTTCAACCTGTATGGCTTTAGTCGGAGGACTCACTTTGGGGATATCTTCACGCTTTAAGCAGAATAATGAACTGGTAGGGAGATGGAATATGCTCATACCTCATACATTTTTTAATATTGGAAGAATCATAGGTTTCTTTCTTTTGGGTGGTCTGATAGGAGCTCTTGGATCAGTATTTGAAATATCAAATTCAATTACCGGCTTTATTACTGTTGGAGTAGGATTATTTATGATATTTCTTGGGGTCCAACTAACACAGATAATCCCAAAATTATCTGATATATCCTTCACTCTTCCAAAAGGTATCGCGCGGTCCTTAGGGATAACAGATGGGGGACAAAAACAATATTCCCATTTGGGAACAATGATATTAGGAGCGTTAACTTTTTTTCTTCCCTGCGGATTTACTCAGGCTATACAGCTTTATGCCGTATCAACAGGATCATTTATAAGAGGAGGTCTTACCATGGCGGTCTTTGCATTGGGTACGATGCCCGGATTGTTAGGAATAGGCAGCTTATCGGCTTTTGTGAAAGGTTCATTTTCAGGACTTTTTTTTAAAGTTACGGGAATTATTGTAATATTTCTTGCAATTTTTAATATTACAAACGGTCTAAACCTGTTGAAAGTGAGTGCTGGATTATCTGGTATCGATATACAAAAGGAAGCAAATACGAATGTTATTACTGAAAATGGATATCAAGTCGCACGAATGGTCCAAGATGAAACCGGGTATAAGCCAAACTCATTTATTGTTAAGAAGGGTCTACCTGTTAAGTGGGCTGTAAAGACAGTATATCCATATTCGTGTGCAAGTAGTCTTATGTTGCCGAAATATAATATCAGAACGTTACTTACTGAAAAAGAACAGGTCTTTGAATTTACACCTGAAGAGACAGGAGATATTCCTTTCAGCTGTAGTATGGGGATGTATAGTGGTGTTTTTCATGTCGTAGAAGACTAATTTACATTTTCAAATGACAAAAACTACAATAAAACTTTCTCTATTAGGTATGCACTGTAGTGCATGTGCAACACTTATTGAGCGGTCTCTTCAGAAAGTTGAAGGAGTTGAACAGGCAACTGTGAATTTTACTGCTGAAAAAGCCTCTGTTGTTGTATCTTCCAATACACATCCCAATACATTAATCCAAGCTGTGAAGAATGCCGGATATGATGCACGGATGTTGACAAATGAAGATCGTGAAAATGAAAAGCGAATGAAAGCAAACGAATATAACGTTCAAAAACGACAACTCATTGCAAGTATCTTACTAAGTCTTCCGATGCTCGTGTTTATGATTTTTGATTTTTTTCCCTTTCTCCGGGGAGCAAAGTTACTATTCCCCTATATGGGAATCGTATCATTTATCTTAACAACACCAGTTTTATTTATATTAGGCAATGGGTTTTATAAAGGCGCATTCGCGGCTTTAAGGATGAAATCATTCAATATGGATAGTCTCATTGCCATAGGTACCACCGTTGCATATATATACAGCGTTGTCAATTACGGTTGGTATATATATACATATCAGACAATGGTAGGATTGGCAGGGGAAAAAATACCTGAATTGTATTTTGAAACCGCAGCATTTCTCATTACATTTGTACTTCTCGGAAAACTTCTTGAACATCAGGCAAAAGGAAAAACTTCACACGCAATTGAAAAACTCATGGGATTACAGGAAAAATCAGCTCGATTGGTTGTTGGGACAGAATATAAAGATGTCCATATTGATGATGTTCAAAAGAATGATGTTGTTATGGTGCGACCGGGTGAACGCATTCCGATCGATGGAATAATATTGAAGGGAAATACATCTGTCGATGAATCTATGATAACGGGAGAAAGTATTCCCGTTGAAAAACACATGGGTGAAAAAGTTATCGGGGGTACAATAAATAAACACGGAAGCATAGAATATAAGGTAACGGCAACCTCAAATGAAACGATATTGTCGCATATTGTTCGACTTGTCGAGGATGCTCAGGGATCAAAAGCCCCCATACAAGATTTTGCTGATAAAATCTCATCCTATTTTGTTCCGATAGTTATTACTATCGCTATGTTCACATTTTTCGTTTGGTTTATCGTTTTACACGCTACTCTTTCTTTTGCTCTTATGGCGTTTACATCAGTTATTGTTATTGCTTGTCCATGCGCGCTTGGTCTAGCTACGCCAACCGCCATCATGGTAGGGACCGGAAAAGGAGCGGAGCATGGCATATTAATAAAGGGGGGTGAACCGCTTCAAGCAATGGAGCGAATCAACACTATTGTGTTTGATAAAACAGGAACCATAACCCATGGAAAACCTGTCGTGACAGATATGTTAATAGTTAGAAGCAACGAATCAGAAACGAATCTTGTATCTATTGCAGCATCACTTGAAAAGCATTCAGAACATCCACTTGCAGAGGCGCTTCTTTTAAAGGCAAAAACTCTTAATGTAACATTAAAAGAAGTTAACCTATTCAAAGCTTATCCGGGGAAAGGGATTGAGGGAACAATTACTGCTGAAACATATTATTTTGGAAATATTTCTTTCATGAGAGAAATTGGATTCTCTCATCATAATCAGAATGCCTTACATCGTCTTGAATCGATGGGAAAAACTGTTATGTCTTTAGCAGATAAAAAAGGAATAATCGGATACATTGCAGTTGCCGACACAATTAAAGATAGTTCAAAAACCGCCATTGAGCGACTTAAAAATCGTCACATTGAAGTCTGGATGATAACAGGTGACAATGAACGTACTGCCCAAGCTATTGCGCAAGAGGTTGGCATAGAACATGTGATTGCAGGAGTACTTCCGCAGGATAAAGCACAAAAAATTAGGAAATTGCAACAGAAAGGAAAACGGGTTGCTATGGTAGGGGATGGAGTAAATGATGCTCCCGCTCTTGCGACGGCAGATCTGGGAATAGTCATGGGAAAAGCCGCGGATGTGGCAATGGAAACAGGGGGAGTGGTATTAATGAGAAATGATCTAAGTAGCGTGAATGATGCCATGGATTTGTCTCGCGAAACCATGGGAAAAATTAGACAAAATATGTTTTTTGCATTATTTTATAACGTTATTGGTATTCCCATTGCGGCTCGTGCGTTATCATATTTTGGTCTTGTACTTATGCCTGAACTTGCAGGAGCAGCAATGGCTCTTTCTTCAATCTCGGTAGTTTCCAATTCACTTCTTCTTCGATTCTTCTCACCAAGGAAAACAAATTATGTTTCACTTGCGGCTCCGTTATTTATGGGGATTATTTTCCTTACTTTATTTGTGTCGTTTGCGAAGGTGAGCTCCGGGATGAGTAGTATGGGGACGGTAGTCGTTTCAAACGATATAAAACGTATCGCAACTGCTGTTTTAAAATCACCACAAATCAAAAATGCATTTTTGAAAGATTCACCGAAATTGTTTATTGCGACAACTCCTGAAGATCTTCAAGGTTTAAGGTTGCAGATGGGAACCCCCTCTCTTAAAGACAATGAGATGGTTGTCGGGTATGAGGAAGGAATGATGATGGTTCGTGAGGGACTCATAAAAAAGCCGGGAGATATAATCGATAATTTTTTTGGAATACGGAAAATAAAAGTATCCGGGATCTTGGCTCCAACCAACACAATGCTTGATATGTTCCATATCATGAATGATAATACGTTCAATACGGTTAAGGCAGAAGGGATATTATTTGCAAAAATTGCACCGGATAATTCACTGAAATTGTTTTTTGTTATAGAAAATGAAATACCCCCGATACTTGTACCGTATATTTCAAGAAACAAGTTAACTCGTTCAAATCCTGTTTCTGTGTATGTCGGAATCGATGAAGCGAAGATGATGATAGCCGAAAAAATTTTTACCAAAAAAGGCGACCGGGTCAACGCATTTTTCGGAAATAATATTGAAATAGCAGGAATAGTTCCTAAAACCAACACATGGTATGATCACATGCATATTGTTGGTACGACCTTTGTGCGTTAAGTGTATAATATGTGAATGACCCGTAATATCGTTGTGACACTCGAATGTTTTGTAAAAAAAGGTAATACTTATCTACTCCTTCATAGAAGTCCTCAAAAAAACATTATGCCGGATGTATGGATGGCTCCCGGTGGGCATAGAGAATTTAATGAAGGATTATTCGAATGTGCCAGGCGGGAAGTGTTTGAAGAAACAGGCCTCTATATAAAAAAAATAAGGGTAAAGGCGATAGGTAATGCGTATTTAAAAGATTTGAATAAAGAATTTCATTTTCATATGTTGGTGGCAGATTATGACAAAGGAAAGCTGAAACCAAACAATGACGGTGAATATATGTGGTTGACTGAAAAAGAAATCCTTTCAAAAAAGAATCTTTTAGCAGAACTCACCTATGTAATTCCTCACATTTGTGGAGTGAGCAGTAAGATCATATCATATAAAGCAATATATGAAGAAGGAAATAAGATGACTTTTTTTGAGCTGGAGAAGGCTTAACCCACAAACTCTCTCATATTTTCCTCAGTTACGATCACCGAAGTACTTTGTCCTGCTACGATTCGATATGCTGTTTTTCTCACTATTCCTTCAATTTCCCTTTCAAGTGAACGGATACCAGGTTCAAATCCTAATGGTCTTACCATCTTAGCCCATACCCCATCCTGTATTTGGAGTTGTTCCGGTGTAAGACCAGATTCTTTCATATATTTCGGAAGGACAAACCGTTTACCGATCTCAATTTTTTCCTGATCGTTATAGGATGGCATCTGGATAAGTTCAAGCCGGTCCATGACCGCGGTTGCAATCGTATTTGTATTATTTGCGGTTGCTACAAAAAGACACTGTGAAAGGTCAAACGGATAATCAATAAAATAATCGGTATAACTTGAATTTTGACCCGGATCAAGAAGTTCAATTAGGACTCCCATGATGGCAGATCGGGACTCAGGAGTACAACGGTCAAGTTCATCAAGGAGTATGACTGGATTTTTAGTACCGGCTCTTCGAAGAGCTCTCATAATCATTCCCGGTTCTGCTTCAGGTGACGTTTTGGATTGACCCCTCAAGTCCATTGCAGAAGAAAGTCCACCAAACGGGATACGTACTAATTTTCTTCCCATGGATTCTGCTATTGATTTTGCAAATGTAGTTTTACCGGTTCCTGCCAAACCTACAAAAAACAAATTGGGAGCGTGGATTGTGCCACCGGGAATATTTTTTTTCTGTAATGCAAGGACGGAAAGAAATTCCAATATTCTTTTTTTTATTGGTTCAAGACCAAAATGGTTTTGGTCGAGGAATGCTTTTGCTTTTGTAATATCCAGTGTGTCTTCTGATTTTTTTTCCCAGGGAAGATTGGTAATCCAGTCAATATATTTGGCTGTAATATCAAGTTGTGCGAGACTTCCCCCGTATTTGAGGGTAAGGTTTATACGTTCAATCTGTTGCAAAGCTTTGTCATGAAGGTTAGCAGGTAGTTGAGCTGACTGCAACTGCACTCTTAATTTTTCAATTTCTGACAAGCTATTTTGTTGTGTTGTTTGATTAGCAGACGAATTATCCACTTGACAAAATGAAAAAAATTTTATAAATTAATATCCGTTTCAGTTATTAATTCATTTTACAAGTTTTTTTTATTTAAATCTATGTCAAAACAAAAGGGTCACTCAATAAAACCTTTGTTTGATTATGTACTTATCAAACCACTCTCAGCTGAAGAAGTAACTCCTTCAGGTATCGTACTTCCTGATACTGTTAAAGAAAAACCCCAAATGGGTGAGGTGATGGCTGTTGGACCAGGTCAGTCTTGTGATTGTTGTGAGAGTGATGACAAGTGTAAATGCACCAGTATGGTTGTTAAGGTCGGTCAGAAGGTAATGTATAAAAAATGGGGTGGGAATGAGATAAAAGTAGGTGGAGAAGAATGGCTTCTTGTAGAGCAGAAAGACGTTATGGCAGTTGTTGAATAATTAGAAATTAATAATTTATTAATTTAAAAACTATGGCAAAACAAATCAAATACGGAAGCGATGCACGCGCAAAGCTTTTAAACGGTGTTAACCAATTGGCAGATGCGGTTGCAACTACCCTTGGTCCAAAGGGAAGAAATGTTGCACTTGATAAAAAATGGGGTGCTCCAAACGTCATCCATGATGGAGTGACTGTTGCAAAAGAGATTGAACTTGAGGATGCATTTGAAAACATGGGTGCACAACTTGTAAAAGAGGCTGCATCAAAGACTGCTGATGTAGCAGGCGACGGGACAACAACCGCGACAGTGTTAGCCCGATCAATTGTTTCAGAAGGAATTAAGATGATTACTGCAAATGCAAACCCGATGATCATGCGAAGAGGATTATTAAAAGCAAGTGATTATGTCGTAACAGAACTGAAAAGTCTTTCCAAAAAAATCACTCTTGCTGACGCCGCAAATGTTGCAACGATCTCAGCAGGAGATACGGAACTTGGAAATTTAATCGCGGATGCATTAAAGCGAGTAGGCGGGAAAGATGGAGTGATTACAGTTGAAGAAGGAAAAGGTCTTGTTACTTCAGTTTATCATAAAGAAGGAATGCAGTTTGATAAGGGATTTGCTTCTCCTTACTTTGCAACAGATACTGATAAAATGATTGCAGAGGTTGAGGATCCATACATCCTAATTACTGATAAAAAGATTACTGCAATCGCAGATCTATTACCCTTTTTGGAAAAATTCGTAAAAGTTTCCAAAAATCTGGTGATTATTGCAGACGATGTTGAAGGTGAAGCTCTTGCAACACTTGTTGTGAATAAGCTTCGGGGGACATTTAATGCACTTGTTGTCAAAGCTCCAGGATTTGGTGACAGAAGAAAAGAAATGCTTCAGGATATTGCAATTTTAACCGGCGGTACCGTAATCTCTGAAGACTTAGGGAAAAAATTCGAGAATGTAGAGATAGAAGACTGTGGACGGGCAGAAAAAGTAAAGTCAGATAAAGAAAATACAAGCGTAATTGGAGGTAAAGGAGACAAAAAAGCAATTACTGCGCGAATTTCTCAGATAAAACGTGAGATTTCAGAATCAACTTCCGAGTTTGATCGTGAAAAATTACAGGAACGCTTAGCAAAACTTTCCGGTGGAGTTGCAGTAATCAATGTAGGAGCCGCAACAGAGGTTGAACTGAAAGATAAAAAAGAACGAGTTATTGATGCAGTTGCAGCAACAAAGGCAGCTCTTGAAGAAGGAATTGTTCCTGGTGGTGCAGTTGCTTTGCTTGAAATCGCACAACGGATGAATGTAAAAGCTCTTGAAAAAGAGAAAGCAGGAAAAGATGAAATAATCGGGTTTGAAATTGTAAAAACTGCGATTGAAGAACCTTTCAAACAACTTATGAAGAATGCAGGAGTTGACCCCGGTCAATTAATTGCGAAAGCCCGTGAATCAAGTGCTAAAGGATTCGGATTTGATGTCCTACAAGTTGAAGCAGTTGATGAAGCAAAACCGATAGACATGATTAAAGCAGGAATAATAGATCCCTTAAAAGTAGTTCGTACCGCAGTTCAGAATGCGATATCAATATCCGCAATGATTCTTACGACTGAGGCATTGATCACAGACTTACCAGAAAAAAATCCTCCGGCAGCACCTCCAATGCCAGGTGGTATGGGAGGAATGGGAGGTTATTAAGGAACCGTATTTAGGTTATAAAGAAAAACCCCGCTTGAAAAAGCGGGGTTTTTTATTTAGATGGTTTTTCAGATAATAGACCAAGTAAAGCAATAGGAATAAGAATAAAGTCCAGAAAAGATGAGATAACTTCTGTAAGCAGTCCACCCACATCTTCAGCTGTTCTTTCCATAGGTATAGCTTATGCTAATGGTTCTTGGTAGTAATGTCAAGAATTTCAGATCTTTACTTTAACCTAAAAACGGAAACCGTGCATATATTGTATTTCCTTGTTGTTCCCGCTCGATTCGCATCAGTTGGTTATATTTTACCAGTCTTTCACTCCGAGCTGGTGCTCCGGTTTTAATTTGTCCGGTACCCATTGCAACAACAAAATCCGCAATAAATGCGTCTTCAGTTTCTCCTGATCGATGCGATACAATCGCACTCATTCCGTTTTTTCGTGCTAGAAGTATTGCATCGATTGTTTCACTAAGGGTTCCGATTTGATTTAACTTTATTAGGATAGAATTTGTTGTTTTCTGTTCAATACCTTTTTTTAACCGTTTGACATTGGTAACATACAGATCGTCTCCCACAATCTGGGTTTTATTATTTGCTTTATCCGTATAGTTTTTAAATCCATCCCAGTCATCTTCAGCAAAGATATCTTCCATAGAAATGATGGGATATCGTTGCGCAAGATCTTGAAAGAATATAGCAAGTTGAGAACTATTTACTTTTTTCCCCTCTTTTTTTAAGTGATATACACCGTCTTGATAAAATTCGGTTGCAGCCGGATCAATTCCAAAACTGATATCTTTTCCGAGTATGTATCCTGCTTTTTTTATAGCGTCACTCATAAGTTGGAATGGTTCTTCGTTAGTTGAAAACGAAGGAGCAAAACCACCCTCATCACCCACTGCGATTGAATAACCCGTTTCCTTTAAGATCTTTTTTAGCTTATGATAGACTTCTGTATTCATTCGAATTGCTTCAACAATTGATGAGGCACCTATGGGAAAAAGCATATATTCTTGTATATCGGTTGACCAGTTTCCATGTTTGCCTCCATTCATTACATTCATTTCTGGAATTGGCATAATAAACGATCCCTTATGATCAGGATTCAATTTTGAAAGATATTGGTACAGAGGTGTTTTTTCTGACGCTGCTTGTGCACGTGCAGTACTCAGCGAGACAGAAAGGATAGCATTTGCACCAAGCTTGGCTTTATGCTCAGTCCCGTCAAGTTCAATCATGGTAGTATCGATTTTTTCTTGATTTTCAGCTTCAAGCCCTCTGACTGCTTTTGAAATAATGTCATTTACATTGGATACTGCCTTTAATACACCCTGACCGTTATAACGTTTCATCTCTTTATCCCGGAGTTCGACCGCTTCATATTTACCCGTTGAAGCGCCAGATGGCACAGCAGCCCATCCGGTTGAACCATCTTCAAGTGTTGTGACACACTCAACAGTTGGATTACCGCGACTATCTAATATCTCCTGAGCATACACATCTTTGATTTTCATATATAAAAAAATAACTATTAAGAATGCTATTAATAATAACAAAGAAATATTATTTTTTGACTGGGATTAAAAATAATTGCCTATATTTCTTAAGTGCAATTTGGAACCCTGTATGTAGGGGAGAAGGAAGAGTAGTTAAGGTAAACCATCTGATTTCATCAATTTTTTCAGGATTGTTGTTTGTAACTTGTTTGGGATTTACTTTGATAAGAAATGGGACTGCGACCCAATGTGTTTTTATTTCCTTGTGGGTACGTAATAAAGTGTATGGGGGGAGCTGTTTTAGAATGGTTCCTTTACATCCGTATTCTTCTTCTACTTCCCGTATTACATTTTCTTCCAGTGTTTGGCCAAACTCCAGTTTTCCTCCGCCTGCATCCCAAACACCTATTTCATCGCGACAGTTCTTACTTCTTTTGTGGAGTAGAAAATTACCCTTATCGTCAGTGCAATAAAAAGGGGTTGTAATACCGATATAATCAATTCCTGCTATCATAACGTAATATATTGTTTTTTCATACTTTTTATCAAATGAGTTAGAAGTTTTGATTTATCAATCCGTGCACCACAGGTGACTTTATCAGCTCCGCCATAATAAAGCAGTATTTCCCCATTTTTTTCTACAAATCCGCAGGGAAATACCACATTATTTACAACGCCTACACGTTCAAAATATTCTTCAGGTTCAAGAATCGGATATGTTATACGTGCTTTTACTTGCGAGAGATTAACAAGATCAAGTAGTAGTGCACCAAGGCGGTAGTGATGATCTATTTGACTAATGCCATGATAAAATACAATCCATCCTTCGCTGGTTTTTATTGGAGGAGCATTAATCCCGATTTTGACATCGTCCCATGTCATCGGTCGAGGATGGATTTTTATATTATTATCAAGATACTTTTTTTCTTTAAACTCAAGATCGTCTACAAAATCAATAACGATGTTTGGTTCTATCCGGTGAAAAAAGGCATATTTACCGTTCACTTTTTCAGGAAATAGACAACCATCTTTATCCATCACGTCAGGAGGGGATATGATGATGGGTTCTTTCCATTTTGACCAGTCTCTTTTGACAAAATCAGAAACTGAAATTGAAGTCATAGCAAGTCGTGCAATTTTTCCATTATGAGCTGTATAGCACATATACAGTACATCTCCGATCCGGGTAATACGGGGATCTTCACATCCGTGCGGTGTATTTTTTGAATCAGCAATCTCCCATTTGGATCGGGGAACATAAATGGGTTCAGGAATTCTCTCATCAATACAAATACCATCATGACTTATTGCTAAACCCAAATAAGAAATATCATTTTCGGATTGCGTTCGATAGATGATATGTGTTATATCATCTATTAAAATTGCAGCCGGATTAAAAACTGCTTTTGATTCCCAAGGATGTTCACTTATCGGTTCAAGAAGCGGGTTATTGGGAAACCGATGACAAGTGATTACATCAGGACTGTTTAGCTGAAATCTACTCATAAATGAATTAAGCGGAGAAGTTGCAAGGCAACAAGTACTATCAGCTCCCCCATAATATACTTTTAATTCATCTTCATCGATTATTGCCCCTTCCGGAAAAACGATGTTTTCTATCTGGCCAGCACGTTCATAAGCTGCCTCAGGTACAAGACAGGGTTTTTCAATTCTTCCAACCATCTGTTTTGGATTATCAAGATCGAATAAAGCCGCCTCAATACGAAATACCTTATCGGGATAAAAATAATGTTTGATGTAGGAATAAATAAGAAGCCAACCGTGTGAAGTTTTTAAAGGTGGGGCACCTATCTCTATCTGATCCGTGGTAACTCTTCTTAAGAGAATTGTATGATCGGTAATATTTTCATACCATTTATGCCAGAATTCCAGATCCCACAGTGTTTCGATTTTTTCAAATTGAGCAAGTGCCAGTTTTGCCGGTGGTTTATCCGTATCAACAGTCAATAAGACTGAATAAAGTCCATTTATTTTTTCCGGAAACATGGTCATTCCTTTTGCATTAAAGGGCGTGACAAGATGTTTTGCTGAAATGGTTTCAAGATCATGTGAGATGGCGACTGCTGATTTTATCGTGTGATAATTAGGAGGAAAACCTGAGAGTGCTGTGTAAAAAATGAAAAATGTATTATCGATTTTTGTGACACGCGGATCTTCACAACCATATAGTTCCCAAGTCAAATCAGGATGAATAAACTGGGATCGTTTTGCAAAATGAATTCCGTCGCTGCTTACCGCTTTTCCAATTGTTGAGAGTCGTATTTTTTTTCCATAATACATAACCTCATCAGACATAGCCCGGTAAAAAAGATAATAGATTCCATTTTCTTTAATGATTGATCCGTTGAATGTAGCATAACTTTCCCACAGACTTCCTGGAACAGGTTTAAGGACAGGATTTTCAGGATGACGGATAAGTGGAGTATCCATCAGATTTCAACCTCTCTAATTTGTATTGGATCAAGGTGACCCGTCTCTTTCGTCGTGAGTTCCTGTAAGAATGTATCAAGGTGGGCTGTTGCAACACAAACTACAGAATCAGATCCACCATAATAAACCATTAGTGTGTCTTTTACAATAACTGCACCGCACGGATAGGCGATACCGGGTTTAAATCCATTATTTTCATAGTCTTCCAACGGTTCTACAATTGGGTGATTTGTTCGGTGAAGAACCTGTGTTGGATTTTTTAAATCCAGTAACATCGCTCCGATGTGATATTTACTCGCATCACGATCATCAACACCATAATAGATGAGTAACCAGCCGTCTTTAGTTTTGATCGGCGGAGCTCCTGCTCCAATTTTCCGGCTATCCCACATATTCTCACGTATTTTAATTTGATATTTACCTTTCAGCCATTTGGTTTTACCGTCAAAATTGAGATCATCGACAAAATCGATGAGAATATTGGGAAAAACACGGTGAAAAAAAACATATTTTCCATTTATTTTTTCGGGAAGCAGACAACCACTTTTATCAATGATGCCGGGAGGTGAGATTAGTACCGGTTTTTCCCAGTTCCATCGTGCATGCAGGAAATCATCCAAGAGAATTGAGGTAAGAGCAAGACGTGGTGGAGACCATCCGTCAAATGCGACATACGTCATATAAACCGTGTCATTCATGAGAGTTACCCGTGGATCCTCAACCCCACCATATGATCCACCTGACATAAAATCATATACTCCGTTTAATTTCCCATTTTCTTCAAATCCCATCCGGGGAGCATAGATGGGTTTTTCATGCCTTTTGTCAATCCGTACCCCGTCGGTACTTACCGCATAACCGACAGTTGAGACATAATCATATCCCTGTGCACGATAGAGGAGATGTACTTTTTTATCCGCATATAATGCGGCAGGATTAAACGTATTAAATGCCTCCCAGTCATGTTTTGGGTTGGGTGAAAGAATGGGGTTGCGAGGATGTTTTTTAAGCTGTAGTTTCTTTTTGCTTACATAAAGAGCAAATGGATCAAAGGGAAATCCTGTCAGTTGTACTGCATAGAGTATTGTTTTATTAACATACCAGTATGAAACTAGCTTTTCCCGTAGATAGACAGAACCTACGTATTGGATTGGTAGGTCTTTCCAATGGTCTTTATGTCTAAAAACAGGTTGTGGCGTTTTCCAAATACAGTTTAAAGGTTCATCTTTATCAAACAGGGCAAGATATGCAGAATAATAGGTAATGTTGTTATAAATTTCTTTTTTAAAATAAAGAATCAATATTCCATTATCCGTTTTATATACTCCTCCTATTTCAATAGGATAAGCTTCGATGATAAGTTGTTTTTTATTTGGTTTACATTTTTTTTGATCAGATGAAATTGAGGTAGAGATATTTATTTATACATAATAAAAAAGAATTTGGTTCTCAAAGCGATAATCAGAAACGACGTATCCCTTATGTGCAGTAAAGGAAAAAGATGCATAATGAGAAACAGCTGCATGTTCCAATTTCAGAATATGAGGCGTTACATCTGAAGTGCTTTTTGTATAAAAAAATTCTGATTCATCTTTACAGAATCTGTTTATATATAATAATTCTGCTTCGTTTTTATTAAATTCGTAACTTTTTTCATCTAAATTGAATTCAAACCCATTATCACTTGATGCAGACTCGATTATTGAAGGAGATATTTTTTTTTGAAATAAAAAATACACTCTATTCTGTTTTTCATACACTCCAATAGGCCGGCACAATTTTGTATCGATTTTAGATCGGAAGAGACGGGAAAGTTTTAATTTTATTGACTCGACTGCATCCATATAAACTAATACCCACAAAATAATGGTCCTACATTCATAATACCTTTTTTTTAATGGTTGTGAAGAGTATTTTATTATTGTTTAATGCACAAGTCCAAGAGGCATATACCACGTGAATGCTTTTTTGCATACAGGGCAGTTCAATGGTGGTTTTTTTCCTTTATGGATATATCCGCAGTTTACGCACTTCCATTCAAGCTCAGCTTCCGAATCATACAGTGTCTTACTGTCCAGTTTTTTTGCGATGATAATGTAGCGTTCTTCATGTTTTTCCTCTACTTCTTTGAGTTCTCCAAAAAGTTTTGCAGCTTCAGTCTGTTTTTCCTCAATTGCAATTTTTTCAAAATCAGGATACATAGTGGTCCATTCATATTTTTCGCCTTCTGCCGCCATTTTGAGATTGTCAATAGTTTTTTTGTACGGTTTCAGCTCCAGATCTCCGGTTGTCTTTACTGCACCCGTGATAAGTTCAAAGAGTTCCTCAGCATGTGCTCGTTCGTTGTCTGCCGTTTCCTCAAAAATACGCGCAACCCATTCAAGTCCTTCTTTATGAGCAACTTTTGCAAACATGTAATATTTGTTCCTTGCCTGGCTTTCACCGGCAAATGCTTTTAGTAAATTTTGTTGAGTATTGTTCATACTTGCATGATAGTAAAACAACTACTTTGTGTCAAGTTATTTTTTTTGGTAATAAGTGAAACAACTATCAGCCGTTTTAATTATAAAATCTTCCCTAATAAACTTTTGTAAAGAGTAAAGATTTTTGTATTTCGGTTTATTTTCGTTTTTTAAAACCAAATACTGAGTGTTATTTTTTTTAATCTCTGATATGGTTCTTGATTCAAAATCATCTCTATGTGTTGTAATAAAATCCAGATATAGCAAATAATAAAAAGGAGGTTTGTAGTCTAGTAGATAATAAAACTCAGGCGAATCATAATAGACATGCTTGTTTTCTAAAAGGTTTTTATTGGTAATGAGTTGTAGACAGGTATGCATAAGAGGGTTTTTGATATAGGGAATATTTTGTTTTGATATTACGTAGTAATGTTTAATTTTTTGATAACTTATTAAAGTAAACAGGGCAATTAAGAATAGATAAATAAACAAATATCCTTTATGTAATTTCTTACCGACAAGACCGACTAGAATGATAAAAAAAGGGATAAAAGGAATGAAGTTTATTTTCGTATATCCCTGAAGAACAAAGGAACACTGTATCCCCAAGAATACGAAAAAAGAGTAATACGCCCTTTGACGTATGAGGATAATGAGTGAGAGGAGCGTTAATCCTAGTATGCTGTGAAACATTACTCTGTCGATTCCAAACGAATAGAAAGTACGTATAAATGATATTGCCTTCATATTAAAAGCAAACATAATATCAAGATAGATTGAGAGTAATCCGGTTATGTATAAAAACGACAAGAAGATACTCAGAAAAACGCACAGATACTTAAGAATATTCCATTTTCTTTTAAATAATATAACGGGAATAATGAGAAGAACAAACGTTGGCTTAATAAGAAATACAAGAAGTAATCCAACCCCGATACCAATTTCTGTATATGTGTTTTGTTTTAACAGGTAGGTAAGTATATAAATACACAAACTTAAGAAGACGAATGCATGTTCAAACCAAAAATTATTGTCAGTAAAATAGTAACTTAATACTATATATAATACTCCGCATATAATATAAAACAATCGGGATGTTT
>CAZYXQ010000001.1:13248-33320 GCA_964651235.1 uncultured Gammaproteobacteria bacterium | reverse complement strand
TTCACACGCCTCTCCGTCTTTATCTCCGTCAAGACGATTGGTGTCTTGGCTGGGACCACCTGCATTTTTGAAAAAAGTCTGAGCTTCTTCTTTTGTATCAAAGTCATCACAGTTATACTCATCCGTATATTTTCCTCCGTTTGTCACCACATTCCCTTTTTTATCCCGCAATACACGCGACTCTGAAAGTGATGATCCGGAAAGAAGTTTTCCCAGGTCCCAATCATTGTTAGTCGCCTCAAGACCAAAAGCACCCAGGAGTAATGCAATTAATACAACTAAAATCGGTTTTGCGATTTTTTTTGTTCCCTCACTCGCATTGGCAAGGGGTTTGAATTTTGGTATTGCCATATGATTACCAAATAGAATATAACATATAAGCGAGAACGAGAATGAGTACTGCGATTACCACTAATCGCACGGTTTTATTGCCTCGGATATTTTTCATACCCTTAGTCTAACAACACTCTCTCTTGATTGCAATGTCAAGGACAACACCCTCTTGACTAACTTGATAAAAATCCTATACTAATCGTGAAGTTACTAATTTTACATTTCTTCGTATGAGCCAAGTCCTCACCTATTCCGAAACCGTTTATCTTTTTGCCGATTCATTAATAAAAGATAGGTCAAAGCTATTTAATTATGATTCACATCCGTCAGGACAAAAAATTCCCTATGTCAAACTTGCTCATATGATGGTATTGGCAGCAGTTCAATACCTGGTTGAAAAACAGTACGTTGAACTTATGGTAAAAGACGTCAAAAAACTCTTTATCTTTCCAGGAAAAGATATTTTCCTGAAACGGTTAAAAACTGACAATACAGATCTTACTGGTATTGAAAAAAAGCTGTTTGATTATATCAAAGACGAAACCAAGCTCTTCACTGCAGTATATTTTCTTTTAGATACTGACTATTCTTCACCCTGGGGACAAATCGTCATTTTATCTAAAGACAGTCTTGTGGGAAAAAACATCCTTCAAAAAGAAGCAAAGGCAAAACATATTTTTACCACTAAAAAATATCTGTATGATGCGCAGATACTAAACAAGTACGAATCAAGTCTTAACATCGTCCAGTTTTCTCTTGAACGTATAAAACAAGATATTAAAATATATCGTTTAATTGAAAAGTCAATCGCTTCCGGAATGGCCGCAAGAGTCGAACGATCCTCCTCAGACGACTAAGTACACCTCCGAAGTGAGATTGGGTTATTAAATTAATCTAGATATTGAAGTTACAAGAATGATAATTTTATTTCTTTCTTTTATTTCTTGCTTTTTTTTCAAAAAACTTTTGCATATTTCGAGGCGATTTTGAAAGCTGCCAGGGAGTGTACCGATAAAACAACCAAATAGGAAAACAGTAAAGCGGTGTTCCCGGTTCAATATGTTCTGAAGAATCTCCAAAATAAACGGTATCCGCCTCTCCGTCCTGACCCAACCGTGCGGCATCGGTTACCCCACATGAAGGCATACCGCTTGACCCAAACACTTGCAGAATCCGCAATCTTCTTTTTCCCGTTTCTTTTTCCATAATTATAAAGTTCAGTATATAATATTATAGGATATATTTCAAGATTAAAAAATGTATTTTGATACAATAAGACAAATATGTTTGTTACCAGGAAAAAGATACAAAAACCATTTGTTACACGTACAAATATCCTCGTATATATTGGATTGATACTGGGGATTATATTCCTTGTCGCAACAGGCTCCAATAGGGGAGTGAGTAATTCATTTATCCTATTCCCCTCCCCTACTTTTGTTCCGACTATTACTCGCCGGCCTACCGTAACGACCCAACCCTCTTCTACTCCCCTTCCTACCAGTACTCCAACCCCTAGTCCACCCTCCCTCACCCCCACCCCCTCTCCTACCCCCACTCCTTTTCCCTCTACCTCATATGACTCTCTTTTTGATGAATTCAGTGAAACATATAAGGTAGATAAAACATTGCTTAAAAGAATAGCATTCTGCGAGTCAGGAGTCTCCCCAGGGGCACAAAACGGTGAATACGGAGGTATGTACCAATTTACCGCTGACACCTGGAGATCAACAAGAAAAGAAATGGGTTTGGATGAAAACCCCGATCTTCGGTTTGGTGCGCGGGAAGCGATAGAAACAGCAGCTTTCAAGATCTCACGCGGAGGTCATACTGCCTGGGCTACTTGTTTGTATCCATAAAAAAACTCAGAGCATTTTGATTGGTTCATGCTCTGAGAAAAACAAGACCGGTTTATACAACAATCGTGTGCAAAAATTGTTGGCGAGATTGTGTATTTCCCCTCATTTTTTTTGTACGACTCTCATTAAATGAAAGTCGCCCCTTATTTGTTATTGAAATCATGTGCTCATACATGACTTCATACAAATGAGTATAAATACATTTTCTGAAAAACTCCTGAAGAATGGTGATATGGATTATTTTGAGAGAGATATCATGATGGTACCGACAGTAATAAGCACCGCCCCTACTACAATCTGAACAGACATTTTTTCCTTGAGAAAAAGCGCTGCAAATACAATGGTTAAGATAAGACTGAGCTTATCAATCGGTACAACTTTGCTAGCCTGTCCAACTTTCAGCGCATAAAAGTAAAAAAGCCACGATAAACCGGTTGCAATACCCGAAAGCACCAGAAAAATCATACTCGTTCTCCCAATTTTATAAATAAGATGACCTGTTCCTTGTGCAAACACAATACCCCAGGTAAAAAGAAGGATGACAGTCGTACGGATAGCTGTCGCAAGATTACTGTTTATATCTTTTATCCCGATCTTTGCAAGGATCGCAGTAAGCGCTGCAAACACCGCTGATAAAAATGCTGCTGTATACCAAGTCATATGTGGTAATTGTACCAAACTTCATCTCTTCATTTCTCTAAAAACGTTCCAATATTCATTCCTCCCCTTCAACTTCTCGGATACCCAATACTCAAAACCCCATAATAATATTCCATCCGTTTCATACTGTTTTGCCCATTTTATATTTTGAATAACCTGATCGGCAGTACAACTTTCTTTCTGTCCCCAAGGTTCAGCTTGTAATTCACTTATAAATACTTTTTTACCGGCATCTTTTATCTGACGTATAACAGAAATAAGTTTCTTATTGCTGTCTGATGGACCTTTATAAATTACCCTATTAAACCATGTTTTAACGGGAACTTTTGGATAAAAATCTAAGCCCACTATATCAGCCATGGAAAGTATAGTGGATATATTATTACGCTTTGAAAGCTCATTACCCCATACGGTAATAAGAATGGGTCTTGAATCCATGTTTCTTACAAAATCAACCTCCTTTTTAAGCAGTTCTTCATCAATTATTAAACCCTTCGGTCCGCTCTCATCAAGCGGTTCATTTTCAACCTGCCAATAGATTATCTCTCTGTTTGTTTTTAAATGAGTGATTGCATGTTGAATAAACAAAAAAAGATTTTCAATCAATGGTTTGTTGTCTTTTGTGATGTATTTTGGTATGGGGTGTGTCTGTTTTTCCAGAATCCAGTCAGGAAAATAGTACTCCGGCCATCGTGGTGCTTTCATACCAACGGTAAGAATTACCTTTCTATCGTATTGTTTGCATTTTTCAAGTAACTTATCAATAGCCGAAAAATCATAGACGCCTTTGATTTTTTCTATTTCACTCCAGTAGAGAGATATCCTAATCAGTTTAAAACCAAGTTGAATATAATGCTCAAATGCTACTTCAATCGGAATGTGATGCTGCCAAAGATATATATGACTAAACGAAACTCCCAATAATGGTATATTAGTAGTCTTAAACATCACCCCATTATATCCCATCACAATTGACTTTATTATTTCCTTTTGTCATCATTGACTAAAATGAATAACACGGCGTTTTGTAAAACATGTACAAAAACACGATCCTGTGGAAAACATCATATTTACATAATTGAGCTCGATTATTCTTTAACCAATAATAAGCGATTTATGATAAACAATAAAAAACATGTCTCGGGATTGGACTGTCTTTATATCGGATCTACCTCCCATACCCCGCTTTGCAGATTTACTCAACACAAACTCCACGCTAAAAAAAAGACTCTTGGATATACCTGCAGTTGTTTTGGGAAAGATCGTTTTCATGAATTTGTACGGGGCGGAGGACATACACGCGGCAGTTATTATCCGGGGGTATATGGATTAAGATTACGACCTGATCTTTTTTATGCCTTAAATCCAATTTCTCTTTCCAAACAGGCATTTGCTTTGGAAAGTAAACTCGCACAAACACTTAAAATAAAAGGGTATGCAGTCTGGCAACACTGATGCATGCAAATTGTTTCTTATCTGGGACGTTTGTTAGAATTATGAGTATTACTATTTTTTTATTTTTTTTATGAACCTTACCCCACATAATAAATTGCTTGATCTTACGGGAAAAACCGCGATAGTTACCGGCGGATCATTGGGAATCGGATACGGTATCTCATATCGTCTGGCAGAAAATGGCGCACAGGTTGTGATCGCAAACCGCAGTAGCGAAGAAGGGGAAAAAGCAGCACATGAAATTACTGAGAAAGGATATAAGGCGTATGCCATTACAACTGATGTTTCAAACGAAGAGTCTGTCAAAAAATTAGTCACAGAGACAGTATCAACATATGGGGCAATTGATATCCTGGTAAACAATGCAGGTATATTTCCATTCTCATTGCTATCTGATATGAACACTGAACTGTTTGATAAAATAATCGCAACTAACCTAAGAGGAGTTTTTTTGACAGTAAAATATACCTCAACACAAATGATTGCACAGGGAAAAGGAGGAAAGATTATTAACATAACCTCCATTGATGCACTTCACCCTTCAATGGCAGGTCTAGCACACTATGATGCTTCCAAACACGGTGTGTGGGGATTTACCAAAAATGTCGCTCTTGAGCTTGCCAAGCATAATATATGGGTAAATGCAGTTGCACCTGGCGGAGTAATGACTCCGGGAGTTACCATGATGCAATCCCAGGGAAAACAAACGCTTACTGAACGCAATCCTGATCCACCGAAAATGGATGTACCGATGGGTCGGATGGGAGTTCCTGATGATATCGGGAAAGCGGTTCTGTTTTTAGCATCAGACCTATCCTCCTATATGACCGGGTCCCAAATCGTAGTTGACGGAGGGTATCTGCTGAAATAATCAGATAACCCGGGACATATTATCAACTCATTTTGTACAATAGAAAGTAATGGAAGTATTTATTGTCTTATTTCTTATTCTCATAAACGGGTTTTTTGCTATGACAGAGGCCGCGCTCATTGCCTCGCGCAAAAGTAAACTGAAGTTCATGGCTGATGCAGGAAATGAAGGCGCAAAACTCGCTCATCATATAGCTGAAAAACCCGGCGGCTTTTTATCTACTATTCAGGTAGGTATTACATTTATCGCGATTTTTACCGGTGCCATTAGTGAAGAGGGTTTTATGCAGCAGGTAACCGCTGTTGTCCGTGAAATTCCGTTTATTCAAGTGTTTTCCGTACAAATTTCTTTTGTTCTTGTCATAGGAATTATTACGTTTATTTCAATTTTGTTTGGTGAACTTATTCCCAAACGCATCGCCCTCTCAAATCCCGAACGGATTATTTCCCTCGTTATACCGTTACTGAATATGTTTTCTCAAATCACCTATCCGTTAGTACGTATTCTTACTGTCTCAACTGAATTTATCATCAAAATGCTTAAACTGAAATCAACCTCAGGCACTCCTATTACTGAAGAAGAAGTTCGTATCCTCATAAGAGAAGGAACGGATATGGGGATTTTTAATAAAACAGAAAAAAAACTGGTAGAACGAGCTCTCCAACTGGATGACTTAATGGTTAAAACACTTATGACTCCAAAAGACAGGATCCAATATATTGATCTGGACGAATTTCCAAAAGATCCGAAAAAATTCGTGTCTTCTTATCAGCATTCCCGGGCCCTTTTTACTAGGGGTGGGATCGATAATGTCGTTGGAGTCATTCATGTAGATGAACTCCTCAAACATTTTGTAGCCCGTGACAGTGTCAGTATCGAAGAGGTAATGAGTAAACCTCTTTTTGTACCGGAAAATACAAGGGCTTTAAAAGTCCTTGAAATCTTCCGACGCTCCCCCATACATATTGCCCTTGTTCTTAATGAGTTCGGCCATATCTCAGGGCTTATTACAATAAATGATATTCTTGAAGCCTTAGTCGGAGAAATACGATCTCAATCCTCCCAACCCATAATATATACCAAACAACCTGATGGATCAATCATCCTAGACGGAATGACTCAAGTAAGCAAAGTGAAAGATCTTTTACAGGTAGAGGAACTTCCGGAAACAAACGGAGGAGGATACCAAACAATCGGCGGATTTCTGATGTCCCGGCTTGACCGAGTACCAAAAATCGGTGATATGATTACTGTCCACGGATATCGTTTTGAAGTTCTTTCAATGGAAAATCAACGGGTCGGTAATATTCTTATCACTAAGTTTCATGTTCATACCCCACCATAAGTATGTCTCCCCTTGTTCCCCCTCTCATCCTTACTAGTATCGCAGGGATTTCAACCGTTGTCGGTGCATTATTCGCCCTCTCATTACAGAAAATCGGAAAAAAATCACTTAGCTTTTCACTCGGACTCTCAGCGGGTGTAATGATTTTTCTTTCTTTTGTTGAGCTTCTTCCTTCTGCTATTAAACACATCGGATATCTTCCTTCTATGATTGCGCTTTTTTCCGGCATTTTTATCATGGGCATTATGGATTTTTTTCTTCCCCATCATTATCTTAAAGAACGGGTCTGCTCCCCTCTTGTTTATGACAAAAAAGTATTCTCAACCGGAGTTATGACTACCTTTGGTATCTTTATCCATAATATTCCTGAAGGAATCGCCGTATTTATGAGCTCGTTTACTGATATGAAACTTGGAATACTTCTTGCAGTTGCTATTACTATCCATAATATCCCAGAAGGCATTGCGGTTGCTTCCCCCATTTATTTTGCAACCAAAAATAAATGGCGTGCACTAAAATATGCCCTATTTTCAGGGCTTGCCGAACCGGTGGGCGGTATACTTGCCTTTTTTCTTTTTCAACCACTTCTTTCACCCATTATGCTTTCCTATATCCTTGCGTTTGTTGCTGGAGTTATGATATTTATCAGTTTTGATGAGCTTCTTCCCTCATGTTTTCAAAACGGTGAAGGCCATACGGCAATAATCGGTATTGTCTGCGGAATGGTTTTGATTGCAACCAGTCTTCTTGTATTTTAGTTTTTGAATTTTTTTATTTTGCTTGTTTTAGTTATATCACAGAGTATTCATGTTATAATAAAAGTCACGTATTTAGTATTTACAACAACAAAAAAATAGATGTTACGAAACGCATTGATTTATGTAATAAGTTTATTTTTCTTTATTTTCTTCACTAATATCCCCAGACATGTTTATGCCAACATACAATCTCAAAAAAACTCCGTTGTCATTGATTTTTTTTATAGTCCCACCTGTCCTCATTGTAAACAAGCCGATATCTTTCTAGAAAAACTAAAGGAACATAATTCAGCTCTACACATAAAATCTTATGAAGCATCTAGCAATAGCAATCTTCTACTCACCATGTACCGAAGGTATCGAGTACCTCAAAAGTCCCAAGGACTTGTTCCGGTTATCTTTATCCAAAACGAATACTTTGTGGGATTCGATGAAAAAACTGGAAAAGAAATAAAAGAATTGGTTGAAAAAGGACTTGTTACTAAAAAAACAAGTGAAAAAACTATCTCTATTCCATTTCTAGGCGATATTAATCCCGATACATATGCATTACCAGTCCTTGCCATTATTCTCGGTGCGCTTGACGGATTTAATGTCTGTTCACTTGGTGCACTTCTTATGATTCTTGCACTTGTGCTTGCTCTCAAATCCCGCAGTAAAACACTTATTCTGGGGGGAGGATTTATTGCAACGACTGCTATTGTATATGGTTTTCTTATCATGTTCTGGTATAAGTTGTTTTCCTTCCTGTCTCCCTTCATGAGGAAAATGGAACTGGTTATCGGAGTGTTAACCTTTATCGGCGGTATTTATTTTTTAAAGGAATTTTTCAAGTTTCTTAAATACGGACCTGCATGTGATGTGGGACCAGCTCAAAAAATTGAAGGTAGGTTTTATAAAATATTTAATTCTCTTCTTCATAATAAAGCCGGAACACTTACTTTGCTAATTGCTCTCTTTCTGTTTGCGCTTATAATTACCGTTGTTGAATTTCCCTGTTCTGCAGCTGTTCCATTGGTCTTTGCAGGTATTTTAACCAAAGCACAATTATCAGGATTTACCTATCTTGTGTTTATTTCTCTTTATATTCTTTTTTATATGCTTGACGAACTAATCGTATTTTTTATTGCCTTTTTTACTATGAAGCTTTGGCTTGCACAACCCAAATTTATTACCTGGATTACGCTTCTTGAAAGCATTATCCTCTTTAGCCTCGCGGGGTATTACCTACTCGGACTTTAATTACATGAAACAATTGGTTATTCTGTTGTTTATTGTTTGTTTTATTTCACCACGGCTTGTTTATGCTTCGTCTGTATCTTATGAGGGTACAATTACTAAGATTATCCAGGAAAAAACTCTCACCTTTTCAGGAAAAAAACAGCTCTATCAGCAACTTGAAATAGTATTTACAACTAAAGATAGGGCAATAAAAAAAGTTGTTGTGGAAAACGGTACTCAACATCTTTCAAATCCACAACGCTATCACCAAAATGACAAAGTCATTCCGCAACAGATCAAAGACAAAAACTCTAAAATCGTTTATTATATATCTGATTACAATAGAAAAAATGTCATCCTCCTCTTGTTTGGGATATTTGTGCTACTTGCAATTTTAATCGGGAAATGGAGAGGAATACTATCACTATGTGCTATGATAATCTCGTTTGTCGTAATTGTTCGTTTTATCCTTCCACAACTACTCTATGGAGCTAACCCCGTTGTAACCGCTATACTCGGATCATTAATCATCATTCCCATTACGTTCTTTCTGTCTCACGGGTTTCATGCAAAAACCGTTGTTGCCATGATTGGAACACTAATCTCTCTTATACTCACAGGGCTAATTGCACAATTGATGGTCTTTGCTGCACATCTTACCGGATTTGCATCTGAGGAGGCCGGATTTTTACAGGTTGCAAAACAGGGAACGATCGATATGAGGGGACTTTTACTTGCAGGCATTATCATAGGCTCACTTGGAGTCCTTGACGATATCACCGTATCACAATCAGCTATCGTCTTTCAGTTAAAATCCGCCAATGAGAAATTCGGTTTTTTTGAACTATATAAAAAAGCAATGCAAGTTGGAAAGGACCACATCTCTTCAATGATAAATACACTAATACTCGTATATACCGGAGCCGCACTTCCCCTTTTACTTCTTTTTATTAACAATCCTCAACCGATAGTACAGGTTATAAGCTCCAAATTAATCGCAGATGAGATAATCCGTACTCTTGTCGGAAGCATTGGGCTTATTATATCTGTTCCAATTACTACCTATCTTGCTGCTCTCGTTGCATCTAAAAGATAAACAGATATATAATTAAAACATATGAAAAATTTTACTTTGGGACTTTTAACCGCTTTTATTATTGTAGGAGTCGGATTTTTTGCTTATCAGGTAGGTTTAAAAAAAACCTCACTTACCCCCTCAGTCAGTCCATCCCCAACCACATCAATACCTACTCTTCAACCATCTTCCCCACCACCAGTAACTATCACTCCTTCTATTACAACTAACCCTGTCTCTGAAGAAAATGCGATCAAACAAGCACTCATTGATAAATACAACTGGAACCCAGATGAGATGATTATCACCATAAGTAAAAACGATGGAACCTATGCTTCAGGAGGTTCCCGCTCAAAGATAGCCGAAGCAGGTGGCGGATATTTTTTTGCAGCGAAAGTTGGTGGGATCTGGAAAATTGTAGCAGACGGAAACGGAACTATTTCTTGTGAGTCACTTGCTCCGTATCCAAACTATCCCAATAGTATGATTCCGGAATGTTGGGATGAACCAAGCGGAAAATTGATAAAAAGATAATCTTTACTTAATACATTCTGTAAGAGGTTTTGAAATAGAAGGATTTCCATGCTTTGTCCACACTCCATTCTCACATATCCATTCATCTTCATTTCCACCCATGACAAATCGTATAATAAAGATTGTTATCCCAACAAGACATATGAAAAATGAAATTTTTTTCATAGTTTTTTTCCTCCGAATATCCCTGTCATTTTTTTAAAAAAATCCTGCATCATGGAAAAAAATCCTGTCAGAAAGTTTGAATTTTTGGTATTTGTAGAAGTTGTTGAGGGAGCGTTATAATCTTTTTGATACGCACCAACCTGGTAGTACTCCATTTTATCTGAAACTACTTGTGCAAAAAATAGCCCCTTATCATTTGCTGAAACATATCGTACATGGTCGTAATCAAACTCGGGAGTTTTATCCCCACCCGTATTCCCATATATCTTCAGCGTCTCAACTGCACTTTGCTCTTCCCTACCTGTTGCCATCACATACATACCGCCCGGGGATACGGACAGGGAAGTAAATGAAGGCTCCCGACGGAACTCCTTTGTCCATGAAGAAGAACCAAATGCATATACCGCATCGGGTGTACGTATCATCAAAACTTCACCTCCATATGATTCGTCCATAATCTGCGGAAACATCCTTATTTCCCCGATCTTTCGTATCTGTGCATCGGCTATACTTCGTTCACACCAACCATCAACTCTTTCTTTGCAATGAGATACTAATGTACCATTTCTTCGGAAAAAGATAAAACTACCATATCCTTGCAGATCATGTCCGCTTCCAATCCCCTCAATTTCTTTACGCGTATATTTATGCAGTGATGAATTTAACAATGCTCCCGGAAACAAATAAAATCCATCCAGCGCTACATCTAGAAATATTGAAGATTTATTATCCATTGTTGTGGTCCCTTTTTCATTACCTGCGGCATCATATATTTTTACCACCTTTTCCTTATCCGTCTTACCCGGCGCTCCGGTGTTGAAAAATACCCCGACCGTACGGCCGTCATAGGAGGAATCAACAGCCAGTGTTTTCTGATTGGAGACGAAATAAGGGATGGAGGTTTCTTTTATAATCGCTCCGGTAAGCGGATTGATGAAAAAAAGCGATGATTTTTTTGTTTTATTATTACTCAATGAAACAACTAACAATTTTCCATTTTTGCTTGACACCATCTGATCGATAAATCCCCGTCCCGGCCCCAGCTGCTTTTTCCAGAGTAATCGCGGCGTGACTATTCGCAAACCGTCATCGTTTTCACGTCCTCCTATTTTCTCGAATATAATCTCCGTAGTAACTGCAGGATGTATCAGGGTAATTGTTTTAAACTGCGGATAATATCCTGACGCGGAAAACGTCACGTCAAAATTACCCGGTTGCAGATCTTCTTTTGTTACCTCACCCGGGACATCAAATGCATGACGGAAATGTTCATTTACGGTAAATACGTTTCCTTGAATAGGTTCTCCGTTTTGATCTTTGAATATAATGTGCCAATCAACCGGTTTGTCTTTGAGCACCAAATTAACTCCAGTGAGGGTAAGTCCCGCAATATGACAGGAATGCAGAAAATCAATCGTGTCAAATTTCAGCTCGACTTCATTCACCGCGGGGTCTGAGTATGAAGGGTGCGATGCAGTGACTTTAATTTTACCCAATTTATTTATTCCAGTTATGTGATAGAACCCTGTTTTTCCGGTTGTGGCGGTTGCTCCTGTATCAGTTGTCACTACAGCTCCCTCAACCGGTTTACCAAAAAGATTTTCAACCCGCCCGTATATCTCCCCACCAAATGAAGGGATCTCAAATTCATAATCATCGTGTAACCCCCCTTCATTGTCAAATATTTCAAGCCGATAATCTGTTTGATTTTTACATGAATTGCCTGATTTGCTCACATCAACAGAAAATGTCTTTTCGATATGGATAGTTGCCCCTCCTGCCACCTGCCTTCCTGATTCTGTTATTGAACCCATGCTATCTTTCCTGCTCCATTTGACTGCCGCACTACCTGTTTCCTCACCGGTATTTTTGATATCAAACGTAGCAATATATTCTGTAAGTGAGTCAGATTTTCTTTCAATAGTAAAGTTGAGAATTTGAAACCGTGATGGCGTGGGAAGTTTGTCAATGATGAGAGAATACAAATTGTCTTTCTCACTCTGTTCGGAAATATCCTGATTCGGATCAATCATCATGGTTATTTTTGTGAGTTTTCCTTCAGGCGCGGTAAAGGGAATAGTTTTCTCCCAGTAAAAAGGTTTAAGGCTGTGATCGTCTTTGTATTTTTGAAGTAATCCACTAAGATTGCTTTCATCAATGAGAAAATTTTTTACTGAACCCGTCAGTGTCTGTGACCCACTTTGCTGAGCGCCAAAAAAGGTGAGCTCCGGAATCATCTCGTTTTCCATAAGAAACCCTCCGCCTGAAACCGGTTTCTTACGGTCACTTGTTGTACCATAACTGACATTAACTGGAATATCCCAAGTATATGCAGTGCCGTTATTTAGTACCTGCACGGTTAACGTATGGTCCTTATCGTTGTAATAGAGACCCGGCGCATCACGGTTATACCATGTACTGGCGGATGTAAGGTTTGCGGCATAATACAACGCATCTTCAGTGCAGCGATCCTTCATAACCTGTAGTTTCGGAGCAATACAATCATCAATCAGGGGTTTACATAAAAGCATTGCTTTTAGTGTGGTGATTACATCAACTGACAGTGTCTTCCCTTTTTTTGCTACATCATAAATATTTTTCAGGTAAAAAATAACCTTAGAAGTAGAAGATAGTGCCCCTGCATTACAGTTTTCCTTAAACATATCCCAGCACAAATCCGCATGCCAGTAAAAATGATATGCGGCGGCCTGCGAATAACACACATCAAAATTCTGGAAAGCTAACGTTTTTTTTGGAGCCAAAAAAAGAGAGGTAACAAGTATACAAACACCTAACAAGATGGATAATAATATACGTTTCGTATTGTCCCTATTATACAAAAAACTATTACGTCATTCAACAATGGTTCTTTTTGGTCCTATATATTACAATATTAACCATGCATATAAAAACCGATGATCTGGTATCGTTTATTCTTGAATCCAACATGGCCGGATTTGCCGGAGGAGATGCAAAACAGTGGAAAAAAGAAGCAGACGGATCAACTACCATTTTTTTTCGGAAAGATAAATGGAAATCTCATGATAATTTTTTTGGCGGAGAACCATATGGGGGAAGGATCATCGTGTCATATGATGATAAACCCGTATGGATCATGGTGTATTACGGATGGGTTAAAAAAGGCATCACACCTGAACCTATATATGAAGTATTGAAACATGCCCTAAAACGTATGCCCGCATCAGCTCCATACCGTGGTCCTCATTCATACAAAGAACAATCGTATCGTTATACGAATACATGGACCGGGTCAGTAATACATTACAAAGGAAAAGAAAAAATATCTGAGAAAAATACTATCATATACGAAGCTTCCTATATGGGAGGCCTTGTTAATCTCTGAAAAAGAATAAATTCAGTTACCAGACGGGCTTAAGATGTTCAACCAAAGTATCAGCATCTTCCGAATTGTTTCCTTTGTATGACGTCTCAACTATCATATATCCATCATCAAGTTTTTCCGTTTTCACATACTCATCACTTGCCCATGCTTCATTTATTTCCGCTAGTGTAACTGCCATTTTAAAACGCGGCGACCGGGTAAATGCCGGTTCCGGAACATATCCGATGTAATTTCCGCTTTCAATACCCGCACATTGTTCCCCGTCAAAAAGCGGATACATATCTTCTTCGCCGTTTTTCAGTTTACTACAAAAATCTTTTGCAGATGCCAATTCTTTGGGATTTTTATCATAGGGGGTAAGATGCGTTACTGATCCATACATCGTACCATTTGTACCCTTAAACCAAACCCAACCATTTGTTAGTAACTTCATATCATCTTTTGTATAAAGACTTACCCCTCCACCAATTCCAAAAGCAAGTGAGAATTTGAAATGTAGAATTCCTCCATCTTCACCCTTTTCTTCAAACAAAATCCCCGGCCCCATATAAACCGTATTATTTTTTTTATACTCATCCTTCGCCCCCAACACAGTTACACTCCAATCATTTTTTGAATAAGGAATGGTAAATCCAATAAGCCGTGAGTCAGTAAATTCCTCCGTCTCTTTTTGAAATGAAGAAGAACTTGAAGAAACTGTATCTTTTTGCGTTTCATTATTTTGTTCTTCAAGCTTGTTGATTTTCTGCAATAATAGCTTGTTTGATTCGTTGGATGTATAGAGGAAATATGCAGTAATTCCAAGTCCTATGAGGATAATAAAAAGAAATAAAAACAATAAGACCTTCATGAGTTTGTGTGTCATGTAAATATTATACAAAAAAGGAAAATATGGAATTTTGAAATAAATTGAAGATTCCTTTGTATTAATTTATACATTAACAATTTTTTAATAAGAGAGAGGGGGTGACACAATAAATGAAATCAAAACTAATAACCGCAGCTTTTGTAACACTTTTAGGAATAGGACTTATCACACAACCTAAAGATGCAAACGCTTATAAAGGTGACCCAAATGTAAAAGGTCCAAATTATACAGCAGACCGTCATGAAGCAATGGAAAAAGCATTTGCAAATAAAGACTACAATGCTTGGAAAAGTCTTATGACCGGAAAAGGAAGAGTCCAACAGGTCGTAAACAAAGATAACTTTGCAAAATTTGCTGCTGCTCATGCATTGGCCGAACAAGGCAAAATTACCGACGCAAATAAAATAAGAGCAGAACTTGGTCTTGGACTTCAAAATGGATCAGGCAAAGGAATGGGAATGGGAAGAAACGCAAAATAAAATCCTTTATTGATCATGTGCCACCCCGATGAAACAATCTCGGGGTTTTGGCATGGAAATCATGATGCTCTCACATAAAATATCCTTTACACTATATAATATGCAAAAAATCTACAAAATTTCACCGTCTGATTTTGCATACCTTTATGAAGACTGTAAACACTGTTATTATCTCAAAATCAAACATGGTATCACTCAGCCAAGCATGCCCATGCCCGGTGTTTTTGGCGCAATAAATACACGTGTGCAAAACTCCCTTATCGGCCATGACCTCTCTTCACTTTCCCCCCATCTTCCCCAAGGAAAAGTAATCAAGCAGGAAGGATTTGTTGAATCAGCCGTAGTACCGGGAACACATCTTTACATCAAAGGAAAATATGATCTCCTAGTTGAGAAACCTGATGGAAACCATTTGCTTATAGATTTTAAACTCAGTCAACCACAGAATCAAAAAGTTGAAAAATATAAAACACAGCTTTTTGCATATAAGTATGCACTTGAACATCCGAAACGAGATATCCCAATTGTTATTTCTCAATTGGGCCTCATTATTATGTATCCTAATAAAGTTACGATACAAGATCATATTGTTTCAGTACAGTTTCCACCGGTATATCTTGAAGTACCCATTGATGAAACAGATTTCTTTTCTTATATACAAAAAGTCAATATACTATTAAGTGGCCCCATACCCCCTGAGAATCCCGATTGTAAATGGTGTCAATATCGTAAAACCAACTCTTTAATTCGTGAAGAAATCACAGAAAATACACTCCCGTTTTGATAAAAAAGTATGTTTGTAATTTTAAATTCCATATGACACAATTATCCGTATGTATCTTGCAGTTGCATTTTTTCAGGCGCTTATCGCTACTCTGGGTAGTCTCTTCTTCAGTGAAGTAATGAAGTTCACCCCTTGTACGCTCTGTTGGTACCAACGGATTTGTATGTACCCGCTTGTCACAATATTACTAATCGGTATACTAAAAAAACAGAAAGACATTCATCATTATGTCTTTCCCTTGTCCATAACCGGATGGGTAATTGCCTTATATCATGTTCTTCTTTATCATGGTGTTATTCCTTCCCCTCTTATTTGCACACCCGGGCAATCATGCACAACAAAGTTCTTTGCATGGTTTGGTTTTATAAGCATACCTCTTTTATCACTGGTTGCATTTTCCGTAATCAATGTCTCCCTTATATTATTTTTAAAACAACAGAAGAAAAAATAGCTGTTATGTACATAATCGTAAAAGTATATCCATCGGCAAAAGAAGATAAAATTATCAAAACTCAAAAGGACAAATATGAAGTGTGTGTAAAAGAACCAAAACAACAAGGACTGGCAAATAAAGCAACATGCTTGCTTCTTGCCGCCTATTTAAAGGTTCCACTCCATAAACTAAGGTTGATAAAAGGAGCTCGGCAACAAAATAAGACTTTTGAATTGCTACCATAAATTCATTTTTCCCTCCTTACACACCTACCTGCTATAATTCAATATATATGCATAATGTTCGGGAAATATGGACTTCTCCTATATGGAAAGAACTCATACAAGATGCAGCCAAAATCCCATCAATAAGGGAACTTCTTGCTGACACATCGCGTAATGAGAAACTTCGGTTGCTTCCCTTTGAAGATATATGTATTGATCTTACCCGAAACCGTATCTCGTCTTCATCTTTTAGTCAGCTTCTTGAACTGGCAACACAAATGCATATTCCAGAACAAGTTCATGCTATGTTTAGGGGAGAAAAAGTAAATACAACTGAACAAAGACCAGCTCTTCATATAGCGCTTCGTTCCGAACCTGATGTAAACATATCTATAGAAGGGCATAATGTGATTCCAGATGTACAACGGGTTCTTGAACAGATGGAGCGTTTTGTGGAGAAAGTTCATAACAAACAAGTTCTTGGTTCAACGGGAAGACCGATTCGAAATATAATTTCAATCGGTATCGGCGGATCAAATCTGGGACCTGAGATGGCTTGTAGGGCACTTGGAGAATATGCCTTATCTGAAGCGCCACATATTTATTTTGTATCCAATGTTGATGGATCTGATATGAATCAAGCCCTCAATCAGTGTGATGTTGAAGAAACACTGATTCTTATTGCTTCAAAAACCTTTACCACAAATGAAACCATGAAAAATGCACAAAAAGCAAAAAAATGGATTATTGACTCACTTACACCAGATGCCGTACCGACTCATATGATTGCGATATCAGCAAATCCGGAGAAGGTAAAGGGGTTTGGTATAAATCCAGATGAACACATGTTTGAATTCTGGGACTGGGTAGGTGGCAGATTTTCCCTTACCAGTGCAATCGGTTTACCTCTTCTGTTTCTGATCGGAAAAACTCAGTTTCAGGAATTGCTTACAGGGGCACGCGAAATGGATAATCACTATCTTACTGCAAGCCCTGAAAAAAATGTTCCTCTTCTTTTAGCCCTCATTCAACTGTGGAATACCTGTGCGCTGCATATTCCCACTCATGGCATCATTGCGTATGATGAACGCCTTGATTTATTTGGCCTCCACCTGCAACAGCTTATTATGGAAAGTCTGGGTAAACAAGTAACGCATGAGGGTCAACAACTTTCCTCTCCTATCAATCCTTTTATTTTTTCAGGAATCGGAACCAATGCTCAGCATTCATTTTTTCAACAACTTCATCAAGGACAACCAACCTCCGTAGACTTCATTGGTGTAGCAACACCGACATATAGCAATACAGAAAACACACACGAAACACTCCTTGGGAATATGATTGCACAAGCAAATGTCCTCGCGCGGGGAATTACTAAAGAAGAACTTGTCCAAGAAGGTGCAGAATCAAGACTTATTCCTCATCGGATTCAGGAAGGAAACCGTCCTTCAAATATTATACTTCTTGAACGCCTTACCCCCCGTACATTAGGCCGGCTTGTAGCACTATATGAACATATTGTGCATGCTTATGGAGTTTTATTAAATATCAATCCCTTTGATCAATTCGGAGTTGAGGCCGGAAAAAAAGTTGCCAATACTATTGTCTCTCAATTAACGAAAGAACCTCTTATTTTTGATTCAATCATGAATGCCTTAAAACAATAACAAACCTTTTGTTGCAGACATCAATTATACTTTCCATATGTCTCCAATCCCCTTTGCAACGATTACTCTTGTCGGTTGGGGTATTGCTGGAGTTTTCTCAACCATAGCTTCCCGGACATCAGGACCAATACGGGCTCTTTTTTGGCAGTTATTAAGTGCTTTTGTCCTTTGCACCTTCTATGTTCCTTTTTCAGTTTCACCATTTACAAATATGTGGCATTTTTTTATTGCTGTTTCTTTAGCAGGAATAAACGTTTGTGCTTTTTTATTTTATTTTAAAAGTCTTGAAAAGGGGAATCCAACCCTTGCAGGAAGTATTGCATATTCTTTTCCACTACTCACCGTAGGGTGTTCTGTATTGTTACTCCATGAATCTATCTCAATATTACAAGGAGTCGGGTCTTTAATTACACTCTTTGGACTTATATTTATTTTATTTAAACCGGAAGATTTAAAACAGCTAAAATTGAATTCAATACATAAGGATAAAAATTTATTATATGCACTATATGCAATGATATTGTGGGCATTATTTGGTGTTTTTGTCAAAATACCGGCTCAAACAATGGGGTGGTTTTGGCCAATATATCTTTTTCAGTTCGTCGGTCTTGTCGGACTTTTTCTTTATATGAGAATGCATCATATTTATGTTCTCCCAAAACAAATACAAAAAACTGCACCTATTATTTTCTTCTCCATGTTATTTGATACATCAGGACAATTTGCATATAACCTCGGAGTATTAAGTGGATTTGTTTCTGTCGTAGCTCCAATTGCAGGTGCTTCAAACGCATTGTTTGTTATCCTTTCAAGAATAATATTCAAAGAACCCATACTCCGCAGACAATTAGTAGGAATACTTTTTTGCTTGGTTGGTATACTTCTGTTAAGCGTGATCTAATTGTCTCTTGACATAAAGCATATGATCCTTCATAATTAAACTATTACTATTTATATATAAGTTATTATGAAACAAGGAATTATTCTCGTATTGATCGTCGCTGTTGTTGGCGTTGGATATCTTTTTTCCTCACAGCAAAATAATAAATCAAACAGTGTTATGCCTACTTCATCGCAAAACACACAACAATCAAATGGAAGTACATCATCTAAAACAACTGAAATGACATCTATCACAATGAATGAACTTAAAAACCATGCGACAAATAAGGATTGCTGGACAGCAGTAGAGGGGGTTGTATATGATCTAACATCATTTATCGCTCTAGGACAACACCCGGCTGAAATAGTAAACGCATGCGGGACAGATGGCACAAAGTTGTTTCAAACAAGAGGAGATAAAAACTCACCCCATCCACAATCAGCCTCAATGAAGCTTGAAACAATGATTGTTGGAAAACTGGAAAAATAAGGAGAATGTTAAATTTTTCTGCTATCATACGCCCAGTGCAATAATGCTTGTCTTTGCACTTTCCGGCAGGAAAGATCACCCTTTTTACAATGCTTTTTAATCTGAGAGATATGTCTTTTCATTGCTCTCCATCGTTTTATTTGTCTCTCATCCTCTTTTGTTATTCTTCTTCCCCGGTAATACCTGCAGTACCACTGAAACCATCCCCGTGGGTCATCTTCGTATATCCATCCTTTTTGCCTCCAAATGCGAAGTGGCTGACTCGCATTGACTCTAAAAAAGTTGAACTCAGGATTGTGGTGAGAAGAACATAATTTTGCATGTTCAAACCAATCATCAGGAAATTCTTCTCTGCAATCCGTCATATATCTTCCACCAAATATTCCCATTGAAAGCATTTGTTTGGGGGAAAGTTCAGGTTTAAATAACGGATTAAAATTTGTACCTTCTTTTGCAGTAAGAATGTACCTGTATCCCTTCTGCATAAGATCGTTCACTTCTATTACTGTTTCCATATAGGTATATTATATAAATTCGTGTATAAACAACATTTTTTAGATATGTTCCCAAATGAAAACTCAGTATAATAACTACACATACTATGA
>CAZYXQ010000001.1:0-13238 GCA_964651235.1 uncultured Gammaproteobacteria bacterium | reverse complement strand
AACAGGTTGGAATTACTTTGTCAGCTTTTATCTTGATATGCGGAATTGTCTATTGGATTACTCTGGGACCCGTGCAACTGGAAAAATCTGAAAAAATATTTGTTATTCCTGATAAACAACCTACATTCGATGCGATTTATCATCTTAAAAAGGAAGGGTTTATAAAACATGAGGGAATATTCAGATTATTATTTGGATATAGTCTTAATACATCGAAACTCACGCCCGGAGGATATCTTCTTGATTTCTCAATGGATAGTTTTGCTATTTCAAAAAAGCTTATGCATAAATCACCTGATCTGGTATGGATTACCATTGGCGCATGCTTAAGAAAAGAACAGATAGGTGAAATCCTTGGAACATCTTTTAACTGGAGTCCGAAACAACTGGATGAATGGAACAAACTCTACAATGAAACGCCCGAGTATAAAGAAGGAGTTTATTATCCTGATACCTATCTGATCCCTAAAAGTGAAACTGTTTCTGAAATTGGTGCACGGTTTATAAACAGATTTAATGAAAAATTTGCTCCCTATACTGAAAAGTTTATGAAAGCCAATGTGAGGTGGACTACTGCTTTAAAAATCGCATCTCTTATCGCACGGGAGGCAGCCGGTGAAAAAGACATGAAACTTATCTCGGGAATAATATGGAATCGCCTCAATATTGATATGCCTCTTCAGATTGATGCTACCATGCAGTATACAAAAGGAAAAAATGAAAAAGGAATGTGGTGGGGAGCAATAGATATCAAAGAAAAACAAAAAGATTCTCCGTATAACAGTTACCTATATAAAGGACTTCCCCCTACTCCGATCTGTAGTCCTGACATACGCTATATTGATGCGGTATTAAATTCTGAAGAAACTGAATGTCTATACTATCTTCACGATAGCAAACAAAATATATATTGTGCAAAAACATATGAAGAACACCTTGATAATATTGAAAAATATCTCAATTAAAATAAATTATGAAAAATACCTTTATTAGAATTTTGCTCATAATGCTTGGGTTCATAGGTATAGGTATCTTTGTTATTTTAGGATATCTAGGTTTTATTCCTGGACTTTCATTTTTGTTAGGATCAACCAACCCAATAAATTTATATATACATACGACTGATCAACATGAAAAAAATGCCATTACAAAAATGGGAGTACAAGTTCATAAAATAAAAGCATCCGAAAAAACACCTCCTCAATCACATGTCGGTCTTCACCGAGTCAAAACATCACTTACGCAAGAAGAGGTTACCGCACTATCGAATGCCAGAATACGATCTGATTTCCCTCTTTCTCGAACCCAGATCAAATTAAACGATAAAGACACTATTGAAATATCTTCAATCCTTTCCGTAGTAAAATTAAGACAGTATTTTGATAATCTGAAAGTTGATACAACTCAACTCAATAAAATTCTAGATTGGTATAAAATTCCTCTTTCAAATATTCCCATATATATAAAAGCTAAGGGAAATATTAAGGCAAATATCGTCAATATCCAAATTCATCAGTTACAAATCGGTAGATTTTCTGTACCAAAATCAGTTATTCAACAAATAAATGAACCAGTCGCTTTTATCCTGACACAGGCACTTCAACACGACATTGAAGCAAAAGTCAACATCATAACTGTTAAAAAAAATATAATTGAAATAGATGGATACTGGCCCACTCTAGAAGTAGTTGAAAAATAAATGACATAACTCAGATTTTCGGATTCTTCTTTCGATTTTCAATCTTCCGTAACGAATACATGATGCGTTTGTGGAGGTTAATATTTTTAATCCGGGCAAAACGCAGTATTGCAACAATAATATCACCCAGTTCTTGTTCGTATCGCTCATCATTTTGGGCTGCAAGATTGGTTGGTTTTCGTCCGTGTTTTGCTAAATATGCCCGAGCCATTTCTCCAATTTCTTCGACAAGACTTAAAATAAGAAATGAACCAAATTCTTCCGTGTTTTTAAGTTCTTTATCAATTGTATCAAGATACGAAAAATAATAACCAAAAACTGACTGTATTCGTTTCTTAAAAAATTCTGATTTTTTTCTTTCCATGTAGTCGTATAAGTATTGACAAATCCCGATCTGATTTTATAATGGGGTATGACAAAAAAGCAAACTCAAAAAAGTTTGCATGTGTACAGAAAACTTCTTAAAAACTCAATTGAAATAACTATCGATAAAAAAAAATATCGAATTGATTATCCGGATAATATTTGGGGAAAATTCAACAAACAACTTCACAAAATGTTTGCGGATAATCTCACGTATGCCGTTACCTGGCATATGGCTCTTATTGAAAAGAGACCGGTTGTTTATCATTTTGATCACCCGGTTGTAGAACCACTCTTTTTTAAACTTCTTATGTATAGTATTCCCATGAATATTTATGTATCCAAAAAACAATCTCTTACATCACTTATTCGTTCTTTTTATAACGCCAGTTATATTACTGAATTTAAAAGCCTTAATCATTTTTACGTGGAACATCAAAAAAGAAGTAAATTGAATGAAACAGCACTTCTCCTTTTTTCCTTCGGCAAAGACAGTCTTTTAACTTTCGCTCTATTAAACGAACTACGTGTTAAGTCAACGATCATGTTTATGGAAGAACCTCAAAGTAAGTATGAAAATATTCAAAAAAGAAAACTGGTAAAAAAGTTTCTTCATAGTTTTAAATATGATGTTGATTTTTTTCCTATTTCATTTGGTCATATAAGACAAAACGCTGGTGTTTACTGGGGATGGGATATCATTCTTTCACAATATATTCTTATGCTTATCCCTTATTGCTTTTATTATCGTGCAAAATATATTTTTTTGGGAAACGAACAAAGTTGTAATAGCTATACGGTGCATCGAAATGGTTTTTTCATTAATCCGGTTTTTGAGCAAAGTGTTAAAGCGATGCAGATTTTACAGGATATCCCGAAATTATTTTCCATAAAAACGCACTTGGGGAGTATTATTGAACCCATTCATGAGATATTTATTACACAATTACTACATAGGAGATATCCGAAAATCGCTTCTTTTCAAACCTCGTGTTTTTTAGAAAGCCATCACGCAAAAAAAAGAAGATGGTGTGGGAATTGTGAAAAATGTGCAAGGATGTATATTTTTTTTAAAGCTTTACAAATTGATCCATTTACTGTTGGATTTGATAGCAATACAATGCTATCGATACATAAAAAACATTTATATACTCTTTTTCAAAATACAAAAGAAACGAGTGCATTCGGAGGAAGCGGTATTGGAAAAGATGAACAATTGTTAGCTTTTTATCTAGCTTATTTAAATGGGACAAGGGGAGACATCATGAAGGAATATAAAAAACGATATCATCAAGAAGCACACAAAAGAAGATTTGAATTAATCAATACTTATTTTGGTATTCATTCATCACTCACACTACCACCAAAAATAAGAAAACGTGTTTTATCCATTTTGCATATTGAACAAAAAATTATAATAAAAAAAATACTTCCCCTCGCAAATTTATAAAACAAACACAATACATTTGACATACATTTCATTTCCTGATAGTTTTAAGTATTATCATTTAATTTATGTTTATGGCCAAGAAAAAGAAAGCAGTAAAAAGAAAGGTTGCTGTTAAAAAAAAGGTACGAAAAGTAACCAAAAAAAGAACAGTAAAAAAAACCTCTTCTAAAAAAAAGAAAAAGTAACTAGATTGTTATCAGATACAATACACACATGTAAATTTTGCATGTGTGTATTTTTTTTGCTTATTTACTTTATTACAAAGTGATATACTTTTTTTCTATGATTTCAGTTTCAGCTGACCAAAAAATAGTACTGAGACATATTATCGAATGGTATAAAAAAGATAAAGAGTCCATGCAGTCTATAACCATAGGTGGGTATGCAGGAACAGGTAAAACAACACTTATCGCATTATTAAGAAAAAAACTACATACAATACAGAAACATCTACGTGTAGGATTTGCTAGTTATACCGGCAAAGCCGCACGCGTATTACGTACAAAATTATATGAAGAAAAAATAGTACAAAAACAGGATACGGTTGGTACAATTCACTCACTCATTTACTCACCAATCATAAATGAAAAAGAAGAAATTATAGGTTGGAAAACAAAAGAAACGATTGACAAAGATTTAATTATCATCGACGAAGCCTCAATGATAGATAGTTCTATTTGGCAACATCTTATCGCCTATAAGATACCAATAATTGTTGTAGGCGATCATGGACAACTTCCTCCTATTAGGGGTAATTTCAATCTGGTACAGAGACCTCATCTCATGCTCTCAACTATCCATCGTCAAGCAAAACAAAATCCTATTATTCACCTTTCAATTCTTGCAAGAAAAAATGGAATAATTCCCCCGGGTAAATATGGAAACTCGGTAATAAAAATGCTACTGAACGAATCTGACACACAAGAAACAGTTAATGAATTACTAAGTAATTATGATAATGATACGTTAGTGTTGTGCGGTTTCAATAAAACAAGACGTCAGCTTAATTTATTTATAAGAAACACACTTGGGTTTGAATCTCTTTTTCCGATGGAAGGAGATCGGGTTATATGTCTTCGAAACAATCACAAAAATAATATATTTAATGGAATGTTGGGAATAATAATTCATATTGAAACAGCAAATAAAGATTGGTATCAGGCAGAGATCGCTATGGATGGTGAAGAAAAACATTTCAAAGGTCTCATTTCAAAATATCAATTCAACAGTGAAATACCTCTTAATTTTACAGAGAATAGATCTCAAATTATGAAGGGTGATTTATTTGATTTTGGATACGCATTAACCGTACATAAGGCACAAGGTAGTCAGGCAAAACGGGTAATTTTGTTTGAAGAACGCTTCCATCAAATGAATGATGATGATTGGCGTCGTTGGCTCTATACGGGAGTAACGCGAGCAGAAGAAGAACTATATATTTTTTCACACAGATAGATTAATGAGACGGTATTCATCATTGCATTCTTGGTTGAAGTGGTGCATGTAACTGTATATTTTGTGCAGTTACAGATCCGTCTGCATTTGCTGTTCCCATAACCATTACCCGCTCACCAATTTTAACTGCAGATTTACTAGCTTCTTCTGCTTTTATAATGTTAGTCTTAGCTGAAAATAATATAATCTTACTGCTTTCATCTTCCAATTTAACCGTAAAAGATTTTTCATCTAAAGCAATAATCTTCCCGCTTATTGGACGAAATCCCATACGGTTTCTTGAGGATATATTCGGTTCCCCCATACCTCTTTGCATCCGGTCCAATTGAGCAAAAGGTTTGATTTGGATTTTTCCTTCCTGATATTTTACCCCCAAAATAAAAGATGTACCAACTAACAATAATAAAATAATTACATACATTCCGTTTTTTTTATTCATATGAAAAATGTTTAATTAAATAAATGAAAACATAGTATTATTCATAACGCAATGCATCAATTGGTTGAAGGGCTGAAGCTCTTTTAGCTGGATACCATCCGAACAGAATACCGATTCCTCCTGACACAGTGAATGCTAACAAAATAGAAAAGGGAGCAATAATAAATGGGAATCCTGTGAGGCGAGATATGATATATGACGCGAAAACCCCTAAGAAAACCCCAATCACTCCTCCACTGAAAGTAAGAATTACTGATTCTATCAAAAATTGTACAGTAATCATCCTTTTTTTTGCACCCAGTGCCTTTCTTAATCCAATCTCCCGAGTCCTTTCAGTTACTGTTACCAACATGATGTTCATAATTCCAATCCCACCGACTAACAAAGATATGGCGGCGATTCCTGAAAGAAGTGCGGTAAAAGTACCTGTTGCAGAGGTGGCAGTATTTAAAATATCCTGTTGTGAAAAAATCGAAAAATCTGCGCTTGAGGGATCAGTCAATTTGTGTCTTGCTAAAAGCAGGTATCCTACTTCATCCTGCGCAGCAACCATTAACTCTGCACTTTTTGCCTCAAGCGCAATCGAACTCACATAATCAACCCCAAATAATTGCTTTTGTGCAGTTGTAAGCGGAACAAATATCATATCATCCTGATTCATAAAACCACTTCCACCCTTTGCGGCAGTCACTCCAATTACACGCAGTGTCTGATTCTTTATGCGTATCGTTTTGCCTAGCGGGCTTACTCCTTCTCCAAAAAGATCAGTTACTACCTGTGGACCAAGTACTGCAACTTTTCCCATTGTTTCGACATCCCGTTCTGAAATAAATACACCGGACTCAATGATAACTTTGTGTACAAGTTGATACGCAGGAACCACGCCGATAACCTGTGTGTTGGTATTACTGCCCCCTGTCGTTACTTGAGTCCGACTCGAATACTCAGGAGAAACATTATTGACAGTTGTAATCTGTGAGGATGATTTGATAGCTTTTGCATCATCTAGTGTTAAAGTCGTCCTACCCCCCTGTGCACCCCTTACACCCGACTGGTTTATTGATCCAGGATTCACTGTCAACATATTGGATCCCAATGACTGAATTTGTGACTGAATTGATTGTTGTGTGGCCTGTCCCAACGAAACAAGCGCAATCACACTCCCTATTCCGATCACAATACCGAGAATTGCTAAACCGGTACGGGTTTTATTCAATGTAAGTGTTTTAAAACTTTCCGTAAACTGTTCAATAAGTTCCATAGTAATCAGAATAATGTTTTACTTTGTTCCATTCATCGTATCTTCAACTATTAAACCATCACGAATATGAATAATGCGTTTTGCATGATGAGCTATATCGGGTTCATGAGTTATCATAACAATAGTATGACCTTCGGTATTAAGCTTCGTAAATATTTCCATAATTTCCTCAGCCTGTTTTGTTGCAATATTCCCTGTTGGTTCATCAGCCAATAATAAACTTGGATTCATTACTAAAGCCCGCGCGATAGCAACCCGTTGCTGTTGACCTCCGGATAATTGGCTAGAGGTATGATCCATTCTATCTTCGAGTCCTACCATCCGAAGAAAACGTGTAGCTTTTTTAAACCGATCATCTTTCGGAACTCCGGCATACATCATCGGGAGCATAACATTTTTCAATGCGCTTGTACGGGGAAGAAGATTATATGCTTGAAAAATAAACCCGATCTTCTTATTTCTTATATCAGCGAGTTCATCATCATTTAAAATTCCCACATCACTCCCGTCAAGAAAATATGTACCGGTAGTTGGAAGGTCTAAAGCTCCCAGTATATGCATGAGGGTTGATTTTCCGCTACCTGAAGGACCCATTATTGCAACAAATTCACCCTTTTGTATAGAAAATGAAATGTTGTTCACCGCAATAGTCTCAACCGTACCCGTTTTATACGTTTTTGATAATTTTATTACTTCAATAATGGGTTTGATCGACATAGGGAAGATACTGTACGCATTATAAATTTAATGGGGTATTCTCATTCCCCCACCTCCACCAAAACTTCCGAATACAGATTGGGATCCAGTTGATCTATTACTATTTGAGGTTGTAGAAACAGTGCTAGTCACCACCTCATCCCCTTCTGACAAGCCTGATACGATCTCTGTTTGTGTGTCTGAAGAAAGACCTGTTTCTACAAACACATTCGTAGGCTTATTGTTTTTCATTACTACCACATAGGTTGCCCCATCAGTCTGTGTCTTTACTGCAGTGGTAGATATAAGTAAAACATCATCTCTTGTATTAGTGATTATGTTTGCTGAGGCAGCCATATTGGGAAGAATAGTATTTGACTCAGTATCAAGACGAATAACAGTAGGATAGCTTGTCACGCCTGAAGAAACCAAACCCGCAGTATCAATACTTACCACTTTACCGGTAAATGTTTTGTCGGAAAACGCATCAAACGTAACTGTTGCTCTATCACTAAGCTTTATCTTCGGTATATCAATCTCCGTAAGGTTTATGGAAACCATCGGAAGCGCTTTTGTTTTGATGGTTGCAATTTTTGTTGCGCTTTGTGCACTGTTTGTTGTGTTTGTGTTCGCCACTATTACTGAACCTTCCTGAAGTGAAAACCCAGAAACAGTTCCGGAGATTGGAGCGTATATGGTTGGGGATGTCTGCTGATATGAACTCCATGCTGCGCTTAATGCAATCTGTGCTTGATTTACCACATTTTCTTGAATTTTATATTTTGCTTCTGCCGACAACCAATTGTCATTGGCAATATGGAACTCCGGAAGTGATCTATTTATGTTATTTGGTGTCCCATCTTCATTTTGATAAGTCCCGTTTTGCGCAATTGTCATGAAAGTATCCCAGTTTGAAAACATAGTCGCCTGTAATGAATATTTATTTGCTTTTGCTGTATCAAGATTGTTTTTGGCAGATTGATAACTAGATAGAGCTTGATTTGCGTTCTGTTGTCCTTGTAGGTCCAAATCAAGTTCAGCAATTTTATCCCCGGCTTTTACTTCGTCCCCGTCTTTTACATATAATTTAGAAACTACACCCGTTGCAAGTGTTGATACAGTACCATTATTTGCGGTTGATACCTGACCGGATCCTGTAACCGTCACAATTAACGTTCCTTTTGTAACCGATTCTGTTTGGAACGTTGTTTTTTGTTTTGTTGAAGTAGTCAGTTGAATAAAAAGAAAAAGTGAAAACAAGATTATCATTATGAGGAATGTTATTCTGAGACTAAGGGGTTTTCGTTGTATCCAATCTGTCCATTTTTTTATTGTTTTATGCACCATTGTATTCATATTACTCTTTATAACTGAATAAATGCTGAAAAATTAGTTTCTTGTTGGTAACCATACAGTAAATTCTGTTCCTTTTCCTGGAGTGCTATGTACGGAAATTGTGCCATTATGTTGTTCAATAATCCGTTTTGCGATTGATAATCCTAGCCCATATCCGTCTGTTTTAATTTTCGAACGTGATTGATCAGCACGATAAAATCTGTCAAATATTTTATGAATATCTTTTTTATCTATTCCGATTCCCTGATCTTTTATAGATACCCCAATACGTCTACCCTTTTTTATCATCTGTATCTCGATGGGATTTTTCTTATTACTATACTTAATTGCATTATCTATCAGTATGACAAATAGATGAATTAAATTTTGTTTATTTCCCTTTATGTTTTGTTTAAATAATTTTACATGCAGTGTATTCTGATTTTTTTTTGCAAGTGAAGATACGTTTTGTATTGCTTCACCTAACACAGTTTGAACATCCAGTGTTTCCATGGGTTTTGCATCATTAAAGTTCTCATGAGTTATCATTTCAAACAGTTTATCTGACAAAACCTGTAGTTTATTCACCTCTGCAATACTTTCCCGTATGAGAATATCCGCATCGTCTTCTGTTCGTTTATTATTTCTTAAATGTACCTCAAATGAAGTTTTTAATACAGTAAGAGGGGTTTTGAACTCATGTGAAGCATCAGTAATGAATCTATTTTGTTCTTGAATCATCTCGCTGATCGGTTTAAGAGTTAATCCTGATAATAAATAACCCAGTCCACCCGCAAAAAAGAAAATCCACAAATTAATTATGGTTAACATTCCAATTATCCTTTGCTTTGTTTCCTTTACTAAATCAAGGGATTCAATCGGTTTTTTAAATATCACCGGTGGAGGAAATACTTCAGCATTGAATAGAAATTCTTCTCGGATTTTTTGTTCAATTCTATTTTGCTGTATACGAGCAAACCGCTCTACCTCGTCTACTTGCACTTTATAAATGATCATGCTAAAAAATAAACTCACACACATTATTATCAGAAGATACCAGGTAGTTAATGTAAGCCTCGCTTTATTAAACATGTTAGTTGCCAATTTTATATCCAAACCCTCTCACGGTAAAAATGAGTTTTTCTTCCCCAGGAAAAGGAGTTTCAATTTTATTCCGAAGATTCCGAATATACGCTTCAACGGTATTGGGAAGAATATCGGAATCATAATTCCATACGTGTGTAATGATTTTCTCTTTTGATACAATGATCCCTTTATTTCTCATAAGATATTCAAGAAGTGAAAATTCCGTTGTAGAAAGATGAATTTGTTTTCCGCTTCTTTTAACTATGAATTTTTTTGCATCTAACGTTAATGTGCCCACAATGATAATCTCATCCAACCGATTTTTTGGTCTTCTTAAAAGCGCCCTAATCCGAGCAAGAAGTTCTTCGAACGAAAACGGTTTAGTTAAATAATCGTCTGCTCCAGAATCCAATCCTTCTATTGTATCCTTTACCTGAGCTTTTGCAGTAAGCATTAAAATGGGAGTGTGAATTTTTTCCTTTCTTAATGTCTTACAAATTGTCATTCCGTCCATCACGGGAAGCATCAAATCAAGAATTATGAGATCATGCTCCTCGACCATCGCTAAATCAAATCCCTCTTCACCGGAAAATGCAAGATCAGCAGCATATCCTTCCTGCTCTAATCCCTTCTTGATGGTTTGTGCAATTCTATGTTCGTCTTCAATAATCAGTATTTTCATCTCACATTATTATATCCTTCAAACTGAAAATTGACTGAATAAAATAACATAAGTACAAGCATGCTATTGTTTAGGCGGGAACCAGGGGAAAAAGGGACTGGTATTTTTTTTATACTTTTCAAATTCCTTATTTCCCTTATATCTTTTTTCAAGCAATGGTATTCCTGACACACATAAAATCAGATAGGTAATGGTAATGGGACTTACTATGCTCAATAAACCAAACGGAGATGATAAAGTGATGATAAATATACCCCACCACATGGTCACTTCACCAAAATAATTCGGATGTCTCGTATATTTCCATAATCCTGTCGTAAGAATTTTACCCTTATTTTTTGGATCAGACATAAACTGTGCAAGTTGAAAATCTCCAATGGTCTCAAAATAAAAACCAATTCCCCATATAAAACCACCTATCATATCCAGCGGGTTAATTCCTGATCCCGGCTTTAAAACAAGTACAAGAAACGGGATAGCAATCAAAAGCATCATCAACCCCTGCAGCATGAAAATCTGAAAAAAAGACCGAATATAAACAAGCCCCCCCCAATCCTCTCTCCACTCTTTATATCTATAGTCTTCTTTCTTTTTACGATTTCGGAAATAAATATGTAACGTCAATCGGATTCCCCATAATAAGACAAGAAGAAATGCAAACAGTGTCCTAAATGCATATGATTTATTTAAGAGTATTAACAACAAAAAGATGATGATAAATCCCGTCCCCCAAGCTACATCGGCAATATCATTACGCCTCCGCACTACCGCAACAATAAACCAAAACAACATGTAGAAGAAAACAATTGAAGAGGCAAAAAAGAATGTTGATAGAAACATCAATAGTTATGGTACAGAAAGTTTATGCAAATTCCAAGTGTATTTATTCCATTCTTGTCGCATCGAAGGTATGGTTTTGTTTATAATAAATACATAACGGTATGGTTTTTACACCTTTAAACAAACGGATTCGTATGATTGTTGCTTGTATTCTTGCGTATGTGTGTTCTTCTCTCCTTCAACAAACCCTATTTTATCCCGAATCACCCCAGATTAAACCTGAAGCAAAAATTGCCATAAAACAGTTACCTCAAAATCTGTGGCAGATGGCTGTTGAGTTTACATCTGACCAAACAGTTAAAGGTGCTGGAAACCCATTTAGAATTGACGCATGGATATTGGGACCAACAAAAGAACCTACTCCCATTATTCCGCATGTACCGTCCCCAATACCAAACCCAACATCACCGCCTCAAAATATTCCTTATCCCACCACCGAACCCACCCCCTTTATGTATCCCACACAAATACCGACACGTATTCCAACAGTTTTGCCACCAACATCCGCTCCCACCTCAACACCTCTTCCAACCCCTATTCCTCAGCCCACTACCAAACCCCCTCCTACATCAACTCCAAAACCCCAACCAACTACTCCGCCCACGATTTCCTCAATGGCTGACTTTGGAAAATGCCTGGCGGATAAGGGATTTAAAATCTATACTCAACCGGGATGCGGCGCCTGTACAAGTCAAAAGAAAGACTTGGGTGAAGCAATGAAGTATATTACAGAAATAAGTTGCCCATCACACCAACAGGAATGTGCTGAGCTTGGAGTAAGAGCTACACCCAGTTGGGGACGAAACGGTGTTTTGGTTTTTCCCGGAGCAGTACCCTTAAGCGCATTATCTGATGAGTCTGGCTGTCCACTCCCAAAATAACATAATAAAAATTAATGAATATTAGTATTATAATTACAGTATGGAAGGAGTTGATTCATTAAGCTTTACGGTAGCATATATGGGTGGTCTTGTAAGTTTTTTCTCTCCCTGTTTAATCCCTCTTCTTCCCTCATACTTCAGTATAATGACCGGGTTTACGTTTAAAGAGATGTATGGATTGCAAGAAAACTATGTCCGCACCCGTATGTTTTTTTCCAGTATTTTATTTGTAATAGGCTTTTCTCTTGTGTATTCGGTTCTTGGAGCAACCGGCTCCTTCATCGGCAAGTTCATACTCACTCAAAGCACCCTACTCATACGGATAAGCGGTATTGTATTAATAATACTCGGATTAATTCAGCTCGGTATAATAAATTTTCATGGAATTCAGTATGACTATGCATGGAACATTCAAAAAAGGTTGGCACATCTCGGATATGCAACTGCATTTCTGACAGGAATAGTATGTGCATTTATTTGGATGCCATGCGTCGGACAAATTCTGGGTGCAATTCTTCTTATTGCATCTAAGACAGAAACGGCAGTAAACGGTTTTATGCTTTTACTCGTTTTTTCATTAGGGATCGGTACGCCATTCCTTTTCTTAGGACTCTTTTTTCCTTATTTATTTCCCTTACTACAACGGAAAAGGAGTGTGTTTCTTGTTATAAATAAAGCTGCCGGCATATTACTTCTCGTATTCGGAATAATACTTGTTTTCAATCAATATCAGTTTTTTCTTTCCTTTTTTCAACAAATCGTCCCCTTGTTTGAACCCGGCTCTTCTCAAACAAACTGATTTAAAGCACTACGGTTTGTGTTACAATAGCAATCATGAAACTGGGAAAAATTCTACTCATTGGAAGACCAAATGTGGGAAAATCAACTTTTCTCAATAATTTAATTGGTACAAAAGTAGCAATTACTTCACCCAAACCGCAAACAACCAGGTTCCCAATAAAAGCTCTCTATGAAAACGAAAATGGCACTATCATTTTTATTGACACACCTGGAATCTTCGGAAAAGCTAAAGACGGACTCGCAAAAAAAA